>CAJANQ010000030.1 GCA_903941145.1 uncultured Actinomycetes bacterium | reverse complement strand
TGCTCCACGTACTCGGGGTGCGCTGCGAGCTCGGCACGGGTCAGGGTCGGCCTCTCCGCCACGGCGGGCTGCAGGTGCTCCCAGCGGATGGGTACGCGGATCCAGCGGTAGCCCATCTCCGGGGCAAGGTACATCTGCGAGGCCGAGATGTCGGTCGCCGCCGAGCCGAACATGAACTCGGGCAGCGGCTTGGGCGTGAACCCGGCGCAGTCGTTGGGCATCGCCGTGCATGCGGCCGAGACCGCTACGGCGAGCGCCACCGCCGCAACGCCTGCCACCCATGCCCTTGCCCTGTCCCGACGTCCCGCCACTGGTCCCCCTTGTCGCTCCAGATCGTACGGGAGGGGACCTCCGGAGTCAGCCCCTGTCCTGCGGCACGGGCGAGCGGTACCCTGCGAACGCACGGCGGGGTCCAGGCAGCGCCACGCGGGGACGGAGGGGCCGACATGGGACGAACTGCACGAGCTGCGCTGCTCACGGTGCTCGGGGCCCTGGTGCTGGCCGCAGTGGCCTGCGCCGCACCGGCCCAACCGGCCACGCTGCTCGACGTCACGACCCGCCAGACGATCTGCGGTGGCACGATCCCGCCGCCCGGACAGCCGTTCTGCCGGACCAGCCCGAGCTCACGGAACATCACGGTCTCGAGCGGGCGCACCGTGGTGGCCAGCGGCAGGACCGGGGCCGACGGGCGCCTGGTGGTGGCCGTGCCGGCGGGCCCGCTCAACGTCGCGGTCCCTGACGCCCAGCCCTACGAGACCTGCGACTCCCCCGCTGCCGCCGCGGTGGCTGGACAGACGGTCGGCGTCACGCAGACCTGCACCATCTACGCACCCTGACCGTCGGGGTCAGAGCTCGAGCGGCTTGATCGGCGAGGCGAACAGCGCAGGGTCGGCCTTCCAGTCGACTCCCGGGACGTCGACGTAGAGCTCGATCTCGTTCCCGTCGGGGTCCTCGACGTAGATCGAGTGGCTGACCGTGTGGTCGCTCGCCCCGACGATCTTCACGTCGTGGTCGAGCAGGTCCTGGTAGGCGGCGCGCAGTTCGTCGTCGCTGTCGCCGACCTTGAGGGCGAAGTGGTAGAGCCCGATCCGTGGACCCTTGGGCAGCGGCGCCGCGTCGGGACCGACCTCGATGAGCAGGAGCTCGTGGTGGGTGCGGCCCGTCGGAGCGGCGAACGCCGCACACTGGAACCGCAGTGGGACGTCACCCTCCGACTCGAGCAAGGACTGCCAGCCAAGGACGTCACGGTAGAAGTAGGTCGACCGTTCCAGGTCCCGCACGTACAGGACCAGGTGGCCAAGTTCCTTGATCTCCACGCCTGAACCTCCGCGCCGACAAGGGGACCGTCCGGCGGGAAACACTAGTGACCCCCTCCGACCGAGGTCAGGACCGACTAGAGGGTCGTTCCATACCGTGCCGCAGCTCGGCCCCATAGGTTGCGGCGTCCGGCCGAGCACAGGAGGAGTCCGGGATGCGATCTCCATCACGCGTGCCGGCCAGCCGCCGCGAACGGACGCTCTGGCTGCTCGCTCTCGCAGTTGCGCTCGCAGTGGCGCTCGTGCCGGCGTTCGTCAACCCGAACGGCCCTCGCGTGCTCAAGGGTCCCGTGGCGTTCTCCGTCGGCGTGGCGCTCATGATCGCGTGCCTGGTCGGCTCCGCATGTGGGCTGGTGCTGGCCCACCGTGACGACCTGGCGGAGTTCGGGGTGATGTCGGCGTTCTTCCTGACCCTGTCGGTGCTGCCGCTCGTCCACGGCACGACCAACGGCACCTGGTACTTCACCGTCGACCGCACCACCGTCGCCGCCACGTTCTGGGCGCTACCCATCGCGCTCGGCGTCGCAGCACCGCTCCTGGCGCTCCGCACCGAACTGGCCAGGAAGACCCTGGTGCGCTGGAAGTCATGGACCGGCGCGTGGCTCGCGGCGGTCGCTGCGCTCTGCCTGCTCGCGGTGGCTGCACCCGGGTGGCTCCGGGCACCTGCCGCCGGCACCTTCGCCGCCAGCGTGCGCGGACTCGTGTGCTTCGGCCTCTGCGTGGTCCTGTCGTTGCGGCACCTGCGGCTCGCAGAACTCTCCCGGAAGGACCGCTGCCTGGTCGTGTCGCTCAGCTTCCTGCTGATCGGCACCATGTCACTCAGGTGGATGATGCCCGAGTCGTTCGCCGAGGACTTCTGGGCCCAGGCCGGCTCGACCACCTTTGCGGTCGAGATCGGGCTCGCCCTCACTGCGGCACTCTTCGCCGGCCGCGGCAAGGTCCGTGAGGTGGTGCGCCCGATCGCAGCCTGGGACCCGGCCGAGGCGTTCGAGCTGGGCCTCGACCCGGTGGTCGGCCAGCTCGTCGAGGACCTCGGGCGGAAGGACGAGATCACGCGCGGCCATGTCGTCCGCACTGCGACGCTGTCGATCCAGCTGGCCGAGCACATGAACCTGACTGCCGCCGAAGTGCGAGCCGTGGCCCTCGCCGCGCTGCTGCACGACGTCGGGAAGCTCGAGGTGCCCGACGCGATCCTGACCAAGCCAGGGCCGCTCACCGACGACGAGTGGGTCGTCATGCGGCGGCACCCGGAGGACGGCGCCCGGATCGTCACCGGGTCACCGGCGATCGACTCGGCCGCACCGGCGGTGCTCACCCACCACGAACGGTGGGACGGGACCGGCTACCCCGCATGTCTCAGCGGCCAGGAGATCCCCTACGTCGGCCGCATCGTGGCCGTCTGCGACGCGGTCGACGCAATGGCGTTCACACGGCAGTACCGGGAGGGCAAGAGCCTCGAGGTCATCGCCGAGATCCTCCGGTCAGGGTCTGGCGGCCAGTGGGACCCCACGGTCGTCGCGGCGATGCTCGACCTGTTCGAGCAGATCGACGACCTCCCCGACGCCGGCCTCCTTGCCAGCGTGCACGCGGACGGCGAGCACGAGCTCGAGTTCTGCGTCCCCGACGACCCTCGACCGGTCGAGCTGCAGACGTACCTGCCCCGCTAGCAGCCAGAAAACGGCAGAACCCCCGCCGGAGCGGGGGTTCTGTGCGGTGGGCGTACACAGACTTGAACTGTGGACCTCTTCCGTGTCGAGGAAGCGCTCTAGCCAACTGAGCTATACGCCCGAGCGGCGCAGACAGTAGCAGGTCGCCCCCGGAGGTCAGAAGGCGGGGCTAGTTGTCGGTGGACGGGCCCAGCATGCCGACGGCAGCGACCACCACGATCCCCACCACCAGCTCGACCCACAGGCCGATGCCGGGGCCAGTTCGGAGCCGGCCGGCGCCGAGCCCGAACTCGACGACCGAGAGCAGCACGAGCGCCACTCCGGCACCC
>CAJANQ010000029.1 GCA_903941145.1 uncultured Actinomycetes bacterium | reverse complement strand
GGCCGGACGCCACCTGCTTGATCGACGAGCGCTTGGTGTCGCCGTTCGGCATGACCTCGAACCGCTCGGGGTCCTCGCCGCCCTCGCCGGTGTTGGACTTGGCGCCCAGCCGGTTCATGGCGATGGCCAGCGTCTCGTGGGCCTCGGCCGAGATCGAGCCGTAGCTCATGGCGCCGGTCGAGAACCGCTTGACGATCTCGGACGCCGGCTCGACCTCGTCGATGGAGATGGGCGTGACCTCGTCGGTCCGCAGACGGAACAGGCCGCGCAGGGTGGCCAGGTGCTCCGACTGGTCGTCCACCAGCTGCGTGTACTCCTTGAACACGGAGTACTGGCCGGTCCGGGTCGAGTGCTGCAGTTTGAAGACCGTCTTGGGGTTGAAGAGGTGGTACTCCCCCTCGCGGCGCCACTGGTACTGGCCGCCCCACTCCAGGTCGCGGTGGGCCCGCTCCTCGGCACGCAGCGGGTACGCCGTGGCGTGCCGGCGGCGGGACTCTTCGGCGATCTCGTCGAGGCCGATGCCACCAAGGCGGCTGACCACACCCGTGAAGTACTCGTCGACGAGTTCCTGGCTCAGTCCGATGGCCTCGAAGATCTGCGCACCGGTGTAGGAGGCGACCGTCGAGATGCCCATCTTGGACATGATCTTGAGGATGCCCTTGCCGGCGGCCTTGATGTAGTTCTTCACCGCCGTGTCGAAGTCCGACACCGTGGTGCGGCCCTCACGCACGAGCCTCTCGACCGAGTCGAACGCCAGGTACGGGTTGACCGCCGCGGCGCCGAACCCGACGAGCAGTGCCATGTGGTGCACCTCGCGGGCCTCGCCCGTCTCCACGATCAGACCGACCTTGGTGCGGCTCTTCTCGCGGATCAGGTGGTGGTGGACCGCCGAGGTGGCGAGCAGCATCGGGATGGGCGCCAGGTCCTCGTTGGAGAGGTCGTCGCTCAGGATGATGATGTTCACGCCCTCGTCGATGGCGTCGGAGACTTCCTTCTTGATGCGGTCGAGCGCACGGCGCAGGCCGTCGCCGCCCGAGAAGGCCGGGAACAGGCAGTGGATGGTCCGGGCCCGGAACCTCGGGTCGGCCTCCTCCACGTGACGGATCTTCTCGAGGCTGTCGTTGTCGAGGATCGGCGTGCCCAGCTCGATGAGGTGGCACGACTCCGGACCGGGGTCGAGCAGGTTGCCCTCGGGGCCGATCATTCCGCCGATCGAGGTGACGAGCTCCTCGCGGATCGCGTCGAGCGGCGGGTTGGTGACCTGCGCGAACAGCTGGCCGAAGTAGTCGTAGAGCAGCCGCGACTTGTCGGAGAGCACCGCGATGGGCGTGTCGGTGCCCATAGAGCCAAGGGCCTCGCCGCCGGTGCGGGCCATGGGCTCGATCAGGAGCTTGAGCTCCTCGTGCGTGTAGCCGAACGTCTGCTGCTCACGGACCACGTCACGCGACGACTCGGTCGTGTGGGCGACGTCGGGCAGGTCGACGAGGCGCTTCACGCCCCGCTCGAGCCACTCGCCGTAGGGGCGGGCAGCAGCGAGGTCGGCCTTGATCTCGGTGTCCTCGATGATCCGGCCCTGGCTGGTGTCGATCAGGAACATGCGTCCCGGGCGCAGGCGGCCCTTCTGGACGACCCGCTCGGGGTCGATCGGGAGCGTGCCGACCTCGGACGCCATGACGACCAGGCCGTCGTCGCAGACCCAGTAGCGCGAGGGGCGCAGGCCGTTGCGGTCGAGCACGGCGCCGACGACGGTGCCGTCGGTGAAGGTGACCGACGCCGGACCGTCCCACGGCTCCATGAGGCACGAGTGGTAGCGGTAGAAGTCCTTCACCGCAGGATCCATCTCGGCATGGTTCTCCCACGCCTCCGGGATCATCATGAGCATGGCGTGCGGCAGCGAGTAGCCGCCCAGGTGCAGCAGCTCGAGCACCTCGTCCAGACGGGCGGTGTCCGACGCACCGGGCGTGCAGATCGGGAAGATCCGCTCGAGGCGCTCGCCGCCGGGGAACAGTCCCGAGGCCAGGAGCGACTCACGGGCCCGCATCCAGTTCTGGTTGCCCTGCACGGTGTTGATCTCGCCGTTGTGGGCCAGGTACCGGTAGGGGTGGGCCAGCGGCCACGACGGGAACGTGTTGGTCGAGAACCGGGAGTGGACGATGCCGATCGCCGAGGTCAGCCGCTCGTCCGACAGGTCGGGGAAGAAGTTGCCGAGCTGCGGCGTGGTGAGCATGCCCTTGTAGACCAGGGTCCGCGACGACAGCGACGGGAAGTACACCGAGGCGTCGCCCTCAGGGGTGACGACCTCATGCTCGACCCGCTTGCGGGCCACGTACGCACACCGGTCCAGCTCGATCCCGGCGGACCGGCCGTCGGCCACGAACAGCTGCCGGAACGTCGGCATCGTCGAGCGGGCGGAGTCGCCGATCTCGGAGTCGTCGAACGGGACGTCGCGCCAGCCCAGGACGTCGAGGCCCTCCTCGGCGACGACCTTCTCGATCGCTGCGGCGGCCGCGTCGGCGGCGGCACCGTCGGCCGGCAGGAAGGCAGTGCCAACTGCGTAGGAGCCGGCGGCCGGGAGCTCGAAGTCGACGACCTCGCGGAAGAACTCGTCGGGGACCTGGAGCAGGAGCCCTGCTCCGTCGCCGGTGTTGACCTCGGCGCCGGTGGCGCCGCGGTGGTCGAGGTTGCAGAGCGAGGTCAGGGCCTGCTGGACGAGGCGGTGACTCCGACGGCCATGGAGGTCCACGACGAAGGAGACACCGCAGGCGTCGTGCTCGTTCTCGGGCCGGTACAGCCCGGTAGGGGGCGGCAGGTGCTGTGGCATGGTCGTTCCTGTTGATGCGCGGAAGCGCTCGGTGTGCAGGGACGACGCTGGCCCTGGGGGTTCGGTGAATCTACCCGTCCGGGAAATCCCGGCCAAAGGCGGTTGGCCCCGCGATCGGTAGCCTGCACCTCGTGGTGGACGAACTCTTGGCGCATCTCGACGCATCTCCGACCCCGTTCCATGCGGTGGAGCTCGCGGCCGGCCGTCTGGACAGGGCCGGGTTCGCCCGGCTGGACCCCGGCAGTCCGTGGTCGCCCGAGGCAGCACGTGGTTCGTCCTACGTCATGCGGGACGGCGCCGTGGTGGCCTGGGTCGGCGGTACCGGGGAGCGGCCGGGCCGCGGCCGGTTCATCGGCGCCCACACCGACTCGCCCTGCCTCCGGGTCCGCCCGAACCCCGACTCCGGCGGGCTGGGCTACCGGCAGGTGTCCGTCGAGGTCTACGGCTCCCCCATCCTCGCCACCTGGGCCGACCGCGACCTTGGTCTGGCCGGACGGGTGGTCGTCCGCACCGGTGGCGGCACCGAGGCGCGGCTGTTCCGCACCGACCACGCCGTGCTGCGGGTGCCGCTCCTCGCGATCCACCTGGACCGCGACGCCAACGAGGGGCTCCGGCTCGACCGCCAGCAGCACCTGCAGCCCGTCTGGGCGCTGGGCGACCCCCGTCCCGGTGACGTCGCCGCCTGGCTCGGGTCCCTGGTCGGTGCCGCACCCGAGGACGTCCTGGCCTGGGACGCCTCGGCGTTCGACCTGCAGCCGGCCGCACTGGTCGGCAAGGACCACGAGCTGCTGACCTCGGCCCGCCTCGACAACCAGGTCTCGTGCTTCGGGGCGCTGGAAGCGCTCCTGGCCCGACACGCCGACGCCCACGGCGACCTGGCCGTCGTCGCACTCTTCGACCACGAGGAGGTCGGTTCCGCGACCGCCACCGGCGCCGACGGCGCGTGGCTGGCCCAGGTACTGGAGCGACGGGCGCTCGCGGCCGGCGACGACCGGGCCACCTGGCTCGAGGACCTGGCCACTTCGCAGATGCTCTCGGCCGACATGGCCCACGCGGTGCACCCCAACTACCCGGAGCGCCACGAGCCCGGGCACCGCGTCCGTCTGGGCGGCGGTCCGGTCGTCAAGCACAACGAGAACGCCCGCTACGCCACCACGGCCACCAGCTCGGCCGCGTTCGAGCAGGCCTGTACCGCCGCCGGGGTGCCGGTCCAGCACTACTCGCACCACGGGTCACTGCCGTGCGGCTCGACGATCGGTCCCCTCACCGCCGCCGGCCTGGCGGTCGACACCGTGGACGTCGGAGCCCCGATGCTGTCGATGCACTCGGTCCGCGAGGTCATGGCTGCGGCCGACGTCGCGCCGATGGTCGCGGCGTTCACTGCGTGGTGGGG
>CAJANQ010000028.1 GCA_903941145.1 uncultured Actinomycetes bacterium | reverse complement strand
TCCAAGGGCCGCGGCGGCGCGGTGGCCGTGATCGCCGTGTCCGAGAAGGGCACGATGTTCGACCCGGGGCCGTGCTTCTACATGGAGAAGATCGCCGTCGGGCCCGAGGCCAAGGGTGTGGTCGACCTCAACAAGTCGATCTCGGAGAACCTGCACGCCGTGGCCAAGGCCAAGGGCATCGCAGTGACCGAGGTGACCGTGACGATCCTGGACCGCCCCCGCCACGACGACATGATCCGGGAGATCCGTGAGACCGGCTCGCGCATCCGCCTCATCGGCGACGGCGACGTGGCCGGTGCCATCGCCACGGCCTGGGAGGACTCGGGCGTCGACATCCTCTTCGGCATCGGCGGCACCCCCGAGGGCGTCATCGCCGCCGCCGCGCTCAAGTGCATGGGCGGTGAGCTGATCGGCCGACTGTGGCCCCGCAACGACGAGGAGCGGCAGGCTGCGGTCGACGCCGGCTACGACCTGGACCGCGTGCTCGGCACCGACGACCTGGTCGCCGGCGACAACTGCTTCTTCGCCGCCACCGGCATCACCGACGGCAACCTGCTGAAGGGCGTCCACTACGACCGTGACGGCGCCACGACGCAGTCGCTGGTCATGCGGTCCCGCTCGGGCACGGTCCGTCTGGTCGACGCCCGGCACCGCACCGCCAAGCTCGAGGCCTGACCCCGGATTTCTTCCCCGACGGCGGAACACCACCTCCGTCGGCCGGGTTGGCTGCCCCCGTGACCTCCCCCATCATCGTCGTCGACGACGTCCGCAAGCGGTTCGGCGAGACCCAGGCCCTCGACGGGGTCAGCCTCTCCGTCGACCAGGGCACCGTGCTCGGCCTGCTCGGCCCCAACGGCGCCGGAAAGACCACCACCGTCCGGGTCCTCGCCACCCTCCTCAAGCCCGACTCGGGCAGTGCCAGCGTGGCGGGATACGACGTCAACAAGCAGGCCGACGAGGTCCGCTCCGTCATCGGCCTGACCGGCCAGTACGCAGCAGTCGACGAGAAGCTCACCGGCCACGAGAACCTCTGGATGGTCGGGCGCCTGCTCGGCATGTCCAAGGCCGACGCCCACCAGCGTGCCGGCGAGCTGCTCGAGCGCTTCAGCCTGTCCGACGCCGGCGACCGGCAGGTGAGGACCTACTCCGGCGGCATGCGCCGACGCGTCGACCTGGCCGTCAGCCTGGTCGGACGTCCCCGGGTGCTGTTCCTGGACGAGCCGACCACCGGCCTCGACCCGGCCAGCCGCCTCGAGCTGTGGGACATCGCCCGAGAGCTCGTTGCCGACGGCACCACCGTGCTGCTCACGACCCAGTACCTCGAGGAGGCCGACGAGCTGGCCGACCGCATCGTGGTGATCGACCGCGGGACCGTGGTCGCCGAGGGCACGGCGGACGAGCTCAAGGACCGGACCCGCGGCCGCGTCCTGCAGGTCGAGATCTCGGACCGCAACCGGCTGGAGGAGGCACGCGACGTCCTGACCCGAATGGCCCCGCCCGAGGGCGTCCACGTGGACGTCGCCACCCGGTCCGTGTTCGTCCCGGTTGGCACCGACACCGCGCTCGCCGCCAACGCCATCTCGATCCTGTCGAGCACCGGGATCGACATCGCCGACTTCACCCTCGAGCGGCCGTCGCTCGACGACGTGTTCCTGGAGCTCACCGGCAACTCTCCCAGTCCGTCCGACGACGAGGAGGTCGCCAAGTGACCGACGTGCTCGCCCCCTCCGCCGGCCCGACCCTCCGCCGGCCCCGTGGCCTGCTGGCCATGGCCCACGACGGGTGGATCATCACCTGGCGCAACCTGGTGCAGCTCCCCCGGACCCCCGAGCTGGTGCTGTTCACGCTCATCCAGCCGGTCATGTTCGTGCTGCTGTTCAACTACGTGTTCGGCGGCTCAATCGGGCAGGCCCTCCCGAAGGGCCTCTCGTACGGCCAGTTCCTCATCCCCGGGATCATGGTCCAGACCATCGTGTTCGGGACCTCGGCCACCGCCGTGGGCCTGGCCGACGACCTGCAGAAGGGCATCGTCGACCGGTTCCGCTCCCTGCCCATCGCCCGGTCCGCCGTGCTCAGCGGCCGCATCGTGGCGGACGCGTTCCGCCTGCTGATGGTGGCCGTCGTGCTGGTGCTGGTGGGCTTCGCCGTCGGGTTCCGGTTCGAGGGCGGCATCGCACTCGGCCTGCTGATGATCGTCGTCGCCGTGGTCTTCGGGTTCGCCATGAGCTGGGTCGAGGCCAACATCGGCCTGCGGGTCAAGGACCCCGAGACGGCCAACACGGCCGGGTTCATCTGGCTGTTCCCGCTGACCTTCGTGAGCTCGGTGTTCGTGCCGGTCTACTCCATGCCCGGCTGGCTGCAGGTCGTCGCCCGGAACAACCCGGTGACGCTCGTGGCCAACCTGCTGCGGTCGCTCTCGCTCGGCGAGACGCTCCCCGGCACGACCTGGTTCGACCAGGCGCTGCCCGTCGCACTCTGGTGCATCGGCATCGTCGCGGTGTTCGCCCCGATGGCCGTCAACCGCTACCGCAAGGTCTGACGGCTAGAGACCCAGACGGCGCGTGAGTCCGAGCAGGTTCCGCCGTGCACCGGCGGGCAGCGGCGACGTGACGCCGTTGAGCACCTTGTAGGCCACACCGGGCACGACCCGGGCACGGCCAGCTGCAGCTCCGTCGAGCGCGGCGGCGGCCACCTCGTCCGGGGTCATCCAGACGGCGTCGGGCAGGTAGCCCTGCGGCCGCCAGTTGGCCCGCTCCTGGAACTCGGTGCGCGTGAACCCCGGCAAGACCGAGGTGGCGGTCACCCCGGTGCCACGGAGCTCTTCGTGGACCGCGTCGGTCAGCGAGCACACGAACGCCTTGGTCGCCCCGTAGGTGGCGGTGCCCGGCGTGGGGTACAGGCCGGCCAGCGAGGCCACGTTCACGACGGCCCCCCGCCCGCGCATGACCATGCCGGGCAGCGCGGCGTGCGTCAGCCGCAGTACGGCGAGCACGTTGACCTGCACCTGCTGGTCCTCGGCGTCCACGTCCAGGTCGACCAGGTCACCGGTCGTGCCGAACCCGGCGTTGTTCACCAGCAGGTCGACCGGGCGGTGGCGGTCGTCGAGCCTGACCTCGACCGCGGCGCGGCCCGCCTCGGTCGCCAGGTCGGCGGCCAGCACCTCGACCTCGACGGTATGGCGGTCACGCAGCTCCGCGGCCAGCGCGTCGAGCCGGTCCTGGTCCCGGGCCACGACGACCAGGTGCGTGCCCTCGGCCGCCAACCGGCGGGCGACGGCGTCGCCGATCCCGCTCGAGGCACCGGTCACGACTGCTGTAGGCCAACGGGGTCCTGCCATGTCCGGCAACCTATCCGTCCGTCTGCCCGGACGCCGCAGGTCAGGGTCGGCGGACGCTGAGGTCGCCCACGGTGGCGAACCCGCAGTCGGCCAGCAGCGCGGTCCAGGCCGGGTCCTCGGGCCGGTCGACCAGCACCACGTCCGCCCCACGTTCGGCCGCGGCGGAGGCCCAGGCCAGCAGCGTGCGGCGGCCGATCCCCTGTCGCCGGGACGTGTCGTCGACCACGACCCCGCCGAGCCGCGCGGAGGGGCCGTCCACCGTGCCGATGGCCACGGCCAGCGGCGGGCCAGGGGTAGCCGGGGACTCGGCCACCACGACGAGTCGTCGACCTGGGTCGCCGCCCACCACGCCGCCCGACAGGTCGGCCCGCCCCAGGAGCGCTGCTGCCGCAGGCTCGACGGCGCGAACCGCTCGCGTGGCCAGCTCGACCCCGCCGCGACCGCTGACCTCCGGCCCGCCGAACGGCTCTTCGGCCAGGGTGAACCAGCGAGCACCGCGGCCGACCTGCGCGTCGGGGGCGACGTGCTCGAGCAGCGAGACCCGGTCCACCTCCCATGGGCCGAACTGGCCGACCATCGCAGCAAGGGCGCCGTCGACCTGCTCCTGGGACGTCGAGCGCCGCAACGTCACGTGCGGGACGTAGGACCGGCGGTCGGGTCGTGACAGCGGACCGACGAACAGCGAGTCGCGCAGGCGCACCAGCTGCTCGAGGTCGGCCTCCTCGCCGCCGACCGACAGGTGGATCGTCGGCGTGGTCGGGGCGAACGACGCCGCCGGACCGAGCACGAGCTCGAACGGTCGGGTCGCGGTCGCCGCCGCACGGACCGACTTCCATGCCCACGTCACGTCCTCGGC
>CAJANQ010000027.1 GCA_903941145.1 uncultured Actinomycetes bacterium | reverse complement strand
CCGGCGTTGCTGCCGCTGCGACGACGCGGCCCATCTCGTCGAAGATCCGCCGGGCCTCGGACTCGGAGCACCTTGACATCTCGACGCGCTCGATACGGACCGGGGCGGACATCGCCGCCGACACATCGATCATGTCGACATTGCGCAGCTTGTCGGCGGCGGCCCGCAGCGTCGGCTCACAACCGAGCGGCTCTGTCGCATCGGACTTCTTCTTTGCTGCCAACGTGGTTCCCCCCCCCCGGACTGCCTCCCCATTGTGGTGGCAGCGGGCGGGCCGTAGCGAGAACGCCGGACGCCGCCGTCGGCGGGGGAGGGTCCGCCCGGCCTGCCCGGCCGGGCTCAGGGCCGGACTGCCAACTCGTCGTGCCACCATCGCCAGATGGGCACACAGTGGGCACAGAAAGAGCAAACGACAACCCTTGGGGGCGCCGGCTCCCCGCTAACTGAAGGCCTGGAGCCCAGTAATGGCCTGGCCGAGGATGAGCGTGTGGATCTCGTTCGTTCCCTCGTACGTGTAGACGCTCTCGAGGTTGTTCATGTGGCGGATCACCGGGTACTCGGTGGTGATGCCGTTGGCGCCGAGCACCGAGCGGGCCTCGCGGGCCACCTCGAGCGCCATGCGCACGTTGTCCATCTTCCCGAACGAGATCATCGGGGTCGTGAGCGTGCCCTCGTCCTTGGCGCGGCCCAGGTGGAGGGCGAGGAGCGTGCCACGCTGGACCTTGACCATCATGTCCACGAGCTTCCGCTGGGTGAGCTGGAACCCTGCGATGGGCTTGTCGAACTGCACGCGCTCACCGGCGTAGGCAAGGGCCGCCTCGTAGCAGGCACGTGCCGCGCCCACCGAGCCGAACGAGATGCCGAACCGGGCTTCGTTCAGGCAGCTGAGCGGGCCGCGCATCCCTGACACTCCGGGCAGGACGGCCGAGGCGGGGAGCCGCACGTCCTCGAGCACCAGTTCAGAGGTCACCGACGCCCGCAGCGACACCTTGCGGTGGATGGCGGGGGCCGAGAACCCGGAGGAGTTGGTGGGCACCACGAACCCGCGCACCGCGCCACGGTCCGGGCCGTCGGGGTCGGTGCGGGCCCACACGACGGCCACGTCGGCGATCGACCCGTTGGTGATCCACATCTTTGCGCCGTTGAGGATCCAGTCGCCCGACGCGTCCTGGCGGGCGGTCGTGCGCATGGAGGACGGGTCGGAGCCGGAGTCGGGCTCGGTCAGGCCGAAGCAGCCGATCAGGTCCCCGGCGGCCATGCCGGGCAGCCACTCCTGCTTCTGCTCCTCGGAGCCGAACGCCCAGATCGGGAACATGGCGAGCGAGCCCTGGACCGACACGAACGACCGTGCGCCCGAGTCGCCGAACTCCAGCTCGGTGCAGGCCAGGCCGTAGGCGGTGGCGGAGGTCCCTGCGCAGCCGTAGCCCTCGAGATGCATGCCGAGGACGCCGAGGGCGCCGAACTCCTTGGCCATCTCCTTGGGGAAGGTGCCGGCGTCGAACCACTCGCCGACGTCAGGCAGCACCTTGTCGGCCACGAACTTCCGGACGGTGTCGCGGAGCAGTCGCTCCTCGTCGGTCAGCAGGGTGTCGGTCCCCAGCAGGTCGAGGGGGTCGGCGCCGTTCGGGATGGGGGCATGACTCATAGGGACGGAGGCTACGTCGGTTGTGGCTCAGAAACCCCGCCCGTAGCCTCAACCCCATGACGTCCGAGGGGGTGCAGTCGACGCCGTTCGTCTCTGTCGCGCCTCGTCTCGGGTTCGTCGGCGGGTTCGACGGCATCCGGGGCATCGGCATCCTCATGGTGCTGGCCAACCACGCGTACTCGGACCTGTCGCCGTCGTTCGCCGGGATCATCGACGTCTTCTTCGTGATGAGCGCGTTCCTCATCACGTCGCTCCTGCTCCAGGAGTACCGCGACCGCTCGACGATCAACATGCGGAAGTTCTACGCGCGGCGTGCCGTCCGTCTGCTGCCGTCGGCCTACCTGTGCATCCTGGCGTGGATCGCCTTCTGCCTGCTGTTCGACCGTGAGCGGCTGGTGTGGGTGCTCCAGGACGCCGCGGCGGCCGTCACCTACGTCTACAACTTCGTGTTCCCGGTCGGCCTGGGCTACGTGGCCCCGAAGGCGGCGGCCGAGCGGTCGATCTACCAGTTCTGGTCGCTCGCGGTCGAGGAGCAGTTCTACCTGTTCATTGCGGTGACGGTGCTGGTGTGCATCCGCCGGAAGTGGATGGTTCATCTGGCCGTCCTCATGGTCGTGATCGCCACGTTCATCGGTGTACAGCGCCTCTTCGGCATCACCGGCCCGTGGCCCTTCGACCAGCCGCAGAACGGACCGTGGCGCGGGGTGAGCCTGCTGTGGCTGTCCCGGCCGGACTCGCTCATGTGGGGCGTCGCACTGGCGGTGGTCAACGCCAGGCTGCCCGACCCGCTCCCTGCCGCGTGGCGGAAGTGGCTGCCACGGGTAGCCAGCGTGTCCATCTTCGTGATGTTCGGCTCGATGCTCCTGGCCAGCACCTACCTGAGCCGCCAGTTCGCCAAGTACGGCCTCCCGTACCCGTACACGCCGCCGTTCCCGACGAGGGAGGCCTCGTTCACGAGCGGCCTCTACTGGCCCAGGTTCGGGCACTCCCTCGCGGCACTGGCGTCGGTCCCGGTGCTGCTCTGCATGACTCGGCACAAGGAGTGGTGGGCCAACCGGGCGCTGTCGTGGAAGCCGGCGAGGTTCATGGGCCGCATGTCGTACACGGTCTACGTGTGGCACACCCTCGTGTACTTCGTCCTGCTCGAGGCGCTCGGGCTGGACTCGGTGCTCGGTGAGAAGACCCGGGTGTTCGTCCTGGCGCCGGTGACCGTCGTCGCCTGCCTGCCCGTCTACTACTTCGTGGAGCAGCGGGCGCTGAAGGTGAAGCTCAAGTTCGCCACCGAGAAAGAGGTCCTCGACCTCAGCACCGGCAAGATGGTCTCGGTCGAGGAGCTGCAGAAGTGACGGCGCCGGCCGGAACGTCCCAGCAGCCGTTCGTCTCGGTCGCGCCGAAGGTCGGCCTCATCGGCGGGTTCGACGGCATTCGCGGCACCGGCGTGATGATGGTCCTCGTCGGCCACGCGCTCTTCATGTACGTCGAGTCGTGGGTGACCATCGTCGACACGTTCTTCGTGCTCTCCGGGTTCCTCATCACCAACCTGCTGCTGCAGGAGGCCCGGTCCACCGGCACGATCAGCCTCAAGAAGTTCTACATCCGTCGAGGGGTTCGGCTGCTGCCCTCGGTCTGGCTGTTCGTCGGCGTGTGGCTCGTGATCTCCACGGTGGCGACGCTGGTCGGCTTCAAGCCGCTCAGCCTGCGGTACGTCGGCCAGGACGCCCTGGCGGCAGTGACCTACATGTACCACCTGTTCTTCCCGAACGGGCTCTACGCGATCAACCCGGTCTCGCAGTCGCACCGGACCATGTGGCACCTGTGGACGCTGTCGGTGGAGGAGTGGTTCTACCTGGTGATCGCGGGGACGGTGCTCTTCTGCGTCAAGAAGAACCTGGTGCGCACGCTCATGGTGTCCATGTTCCTCGGGTTCGCGGCCGTGGGCGTGGCCCGCTGGTACGGGTACACCGGAGTCGCCCAGGACGACCAGGGCATGCTCGCCGGCGTCCGCCTGATCCTCCTGCAGCGGCCGGACGCACTCATGCTCGGCGTGGGCGTGGCCTGCCTGAGCGCGCTGATCACCGAGGAGCGGGCCGAGAAGCTGCGGCGGCCGATGCTGTGGCTCGCCGGGTTCGCCATCGTGGTGTGGCTGGTGATGCTCAACACCTCGAGCGAGCTGGTGGAGAAGCTGGGCGGCCCGTACTTCAAGTACCTGCCGGACTGTCCGGAGCTCGGCTACCAGCTGCCCAAGTCCATGGGGGGCGACGTCTGCAACGCGTACGCCTTCAGCCCCCGCTCTGGCCTGCTGCAGGAGATGTACTGGTTCCGGTTCGGCCACACGGTCGGGGCGCTGGCGTTCGCAGTGATTGCGTTTGCGCTCGTGCGCTACCCGACGTGGAAGTTCTCGACCTTCATGTCGTGGAGCCCGTTCCGGTGGATGGGCCGGATGAGCTACACGCTCTATGTCTGGCACGCGCTCCCGTACCTGCTGATCATCGCGGCGACCGGCGGCGAGGAGGCCTCGCTCGGCGTGCAGCTGCTCCGCACACCGGTCCTCATCGCGTCGGCGTTCCTGGTCTCGCTGCCCGTGTATTACAAGGTCGAGCTCAAGGTCCTGAAGGCCAAGATGAAGTACTCGTCGGAGAAGCAGGCGCTCGACCTGACCACGGGCAAGATGGTCGACGTGCCCCAGGCCGGCGACTCCCAGAAGGGCCGGCAGAACGACAGCGGCCCGGCGCAACCCTCCGAAGAGGACCGCACCGGGCCGCAGTCAGCGTCCTGAGCAGACGGTTCAGCTGTTGCCGCTGAGGGTGGCGAGCAGCTTCTGGAGCTCGCCCGACGGATCCTCCGGCACGATGTAGCCGGCCTCGTCGCGGATCTGCTCGAAGTTGTCACGCACCTCTTCGGCGCTGTGGTTCTCCTTGTACCAGCCCGGGGTCAGGCCGATGAAGTAGCGGGCCACGACGCCGCCGGCGACCGAGTAGACCTCGCCGTTCACAGGGCAGTCCTCGTGGGCCAGGTAGGTCACGGTCGGGGTGACCTCGGAGGCCTGCAGCTGGTCGCCGAAGGTGCCGAGCAGGTCCTCGGTCATGCGGGTCTTGGCGACCGGGGCGATGGCGTTGGCCTTGATGCCCTTGGACTTGCCCTCGTTGGCGAGCACCCGGGTGAAGCCCACGAGGCCGAGCTTGGCGGCGCCGTAGTTGGACTGGCCGAAGTTGCCGAGGAGGCCCGAGTTCGAGCTGGTGTTCACGATGCGGCCATAGCCCTTCTCGCGCATGATGAGCCACGCCGGCTGCGTCACGTAGAAGGCGCCGAGCAGGTGGACAGAGATGACCGGCTCGAGCAGCTCGGGGGTCATGTTGTGGAACGTCTTGTCCCGCAGGATGCCGGCGTTGTTGATGACGATGTCGACGGTGCCGAAGGCCTCGACGGCGGTGTCGACGATGGCCTTGCCGCCCTCGGGCGTCGAGACCGAGTCGTGGTTGGCGACGGCCTCGCCGCCGGCGGCCACGATCTCGTCGACCACGAGCTGGGCGGCCGAGGCGTTCTCGCCGCTGCCGTCGAGCGAGCCGCCAAGGTCGTTGACCACGACGCGGGCGCCGCGGCGGGCCAGGTCGAGGGCGTGGGACTTGCCGAGACCGCCACCGGCCCCGGTGACGATGGCGACCTTGCCGTCGAACGTCAGATCAGTCATGGACTTGCCTTTCGGGTTGTGTCGAACCTGTTCGGAGAACGTCCGGACGCTAGTGGACCGGGTCAGTCGGCAGTAATGCCGAGCACGTCGAGGGCGTAGGCCTTCATGCGCTTGTAGTCGACCTTGCCGTTGGGGGCCCGGCCGATCGTGTCGATGGCGACGATCTGCTTCGGGGCCTTGTAGTGGGCCAGGTGCTCCTTCACGTGGGCGATCAGGCCCTCGTGGTCCAGCTCGGAGCCGGGGAGCGCCTCGACCACGCCGACGATGGCCTCGCCGAACTTCTCGTCCGGGACGCCGACGACGACGGCGTCCGCGACGGCGGCGTCGAGCTTGAGCGCCTCCTCGACCTCTTCGGGGAAGACCTTCTCGCCGCCGGTGTTGATGCACACCGAGCCGCGTCCCAGGAGCGTGATGGAGCCGTCGGCCTCGACCGTGGCGTAGTCGCCGGGCATCGAGTAGCGGACGCCCTCGTGCTCGATGAACGTGGCCGCCGACTTCTCGGGGTCCTTGTAGTAGCCGATGGGGGTGTGGCCAGGGACGGCCACGCGGCCGCGCTCGCCACTGCCGGGCTCGACGAACCTGCCGTCGTCGGTGATGACCGCGGCGCCGGTGCCGAGTGCGAACTTGGCCGTCTTCTCCTCGGCGCCGGCCGCCGAGACCGACTGGCCCAGGCCGATGGCCTCGGACGAGGAGAACGAGTCAATGAGGAGCATGCCGGGGTTGTGGCCGAGCAGGCCCTGCTTGGAGCCCTCGGACCACATGACGCCGGAGCTGGTGATGAGCACCATGCTGGACAGGTCCCAGCGGCCCGGGTTGGCGTCCAGGCAGCGCACGATCGGTTTGGCGAACGCGTCGCCGACGATCGTCATGGCGCCGACCTTCTCCTTCTCGACCGTGTCGAGGAGTTCCTCCCAGTTGGCGGAGCGGTCGACGAGCGTCACCACCGAGCCGGCCTGGGTCAGGTAGATGTTCGCGGTGAACCAGCCGGTGCCATGCATGAGCGGGCATGCCGGCAGGCCGGGAACTCCCGGGTTGGCGATGACCTCGAGGACGGCGTCGTAGCCGACCTCCTCGCACTCACCGGCGAGGATCGGCAGGCCAGTGGTGCACAGCGCCCGGATGTGGTCGTCCTGGCGCCACATGACGCCCTTGGGCATGCCGGTGGTGCCGCCCGTGTAGATCATGAGGATGTCGTCGCCCGAACGGCCCCAGGGGGCCACGACCCGCTCGGTCTCGGTGGCGACGGCCTGCTCGTAGGGGACGGCCCACTCGGGGCACTCGTCGGAGCCGTCGTCGACCCACAGCCACTGCCGGACCTGCGGCACCCGGTCCCTGACCGCCTCGACGCGGTCGGAGAAGCAGCCGTGGAAGACGACGGCCACGGCGTCAGCGTTCTCCCAGAGGTACGCCAGTTCGTCGTCGAGGTACCGGTAGTTGGTGTTCACCGGGACGAGGCCGGCCTTGTAGCAGGCGAACGTCGTCTCGAGGTACTCCGGCGCGTTGTAGAGGTAGATGGCGACCTTGTCCTGGTGGACGGCACCGTCCTCGAGCAGGAAGCGGGCCAGGCCGTCGGCCCGCCGGTCGAAGTCGGTCCACGAGTAGCGGCGGTCGCCATGGACCTGAGCCGGTGCGTCACCGAACTTGTCCGCGATCCGCTCCCACAGCTCTGCGTAGTTCCAGCCGCTCATCAGGTTCCCCCAGTCGGTCAGCGCCCACGACCCTGGTGCGGGGGCGCCGGGCGAGTGTAGGCGGGGCTCTGGTGCGCAGAACAGGGCGCTAGCGTCCCGACATGGACTTCGAGCTTCCTGCCGACGACGACCCGCGCCGAGTGGAGGTCCGCTCCTGGCTCGAGGCCAATCCCCGTCCGACCGGCCGGCAGCTGGCCGAGGCCGGCTACGTCGCCCCGCACTGGCCGGCGCCCTGGGGCCTGTCCGCCGACCCGATCCTGCAGCTGGTGATCGACGACGAGCTGCGCCGGGCCAAGGTCTCGAGGCCGTCCAACCCGATCGGCATCGGCTGGGCCGGTCCGACCATCCTGGCCGGCGGCAACCCGCAGCACGCCGAGGACTACCTGTTCGGCCTGCTCTCGGGCGAGGACATCTGGTGCCAGCTGTTCAGCGAGCCCGGTGCTGGCTCCGACCTGGCCAACCTGGGCACGCGTGCCATGCCCGACGGCGACGAGTGGGTGGTGAACGGCCAGAAGATCTGGACCTCGCTGGCCCACCACTCGAAGTACGGGATCCTGATCGCCCGGACCGACCCGGACGTCCCGAAGCACGAGGGCATCACCTACTTCATCTGCCCGATGGACCTTCCGGGCATCGAGATCCGGCCCATCACGGAGATGACCGGCAGCCACACGTTCAACGAGGTCTTCCTGACCGACGTGCGCATCCCTGACGAGCTCCGTGTGGGCGCGGTGGGGGAGGGCTGGCGGCTGGCCAAGGTCACGCTCGCCAACGAGCGCGTGTCGCTGTCCTCGGGCGGCGCGCTGTGGGGCGCCGGACCGTCGGCCGACGACCTGCTCGACGTAGTTCGGGCCCAGGGCGGCACCGACGACCCCGTCATGCGGCACCGGCTGGTCGACATGTACATCGAGTCCGAGATCCTGCGGCTCGTCCGACTCCGAACTGTCACTGCGGCAATCGCTGGCCGTGACCCCGGGCCCGAGGCGTCCGTCCGCAAGATCGTGGCCGACGAGCACGGCCAGCGGATCATGGAGCTGGCCAAGGACCTGGCCGGTGCGGGCGGCATGCTGACCGACGTCGGTCCGCTCGACGCCGACCCGTTCATCTGGCACTACGGGTTCCTGTTCAGCCAGGCCCTCACGATCGGCGGTGGCACGGGCGACGTGCAGCGCAACATCGTCTCCGAGCGCGTGCTCGGCCTGCCCCACGACATCGACGTCGAGCAGGGCCGGACCTGGTCCGAGGCCCGCCGCTCGTCCGGCGCCTGAGCACCGGGGCGAACGCGTGCGGGTCCTGATCACGGGCGGGGCCGGCCTGGTGGCCGGCCACCTGGTGCGTTCGGCCCCGGCCGGATCCCAGCTTCACGTCACCTGGCGTACCTCATCGCCGGTCGACGGCCCGGCGGCCCACCAGGTGGACCTGTGCGACACCCAGGCAGTCGGCGCGCTGTGCGAGGGCATCCAGCCTGACGTCGTGGTCCACACGGCGTACTCGCAGTCCTCGGAGTCCGACGTCGTCGACGCCACCCGTTCCGTCGCTGCGGCAGCGGCCGCGTGCGGGGCGCGGCTGGTGCACCTCTCGAGCGACATGGTGTTCGGCGGCGACGACGCGCCCTACGACGAGGACGCAGTGCCCGACCCGCTCAACGACTACGGCCGGTGGAAGCTCGCCGCAGAGCAGCTGGCGGCCGAGCACGTGCCGGACGCGCTGGTCACGCGCACCTCGCTGGTCGTCTCGGGCGACCCGCTCGACCACCAGGCCCGGTGGCTGCAGCGTGCGCTCGTCGCGGGGGAGGAGGTCACCCTCTTCGACGACGAGTACCGCACCCCGGTGCAGGCCGACGACCTGGCCGAGGCGATCTGGGGCCTGGTGGCCGACGGCGCGGCCGGTGTGGTCCACCTGGCCGGCCCGGAGCGCCTGTCGCGGGCGCAGATCGGCCTCCGGTGTGCCGAGCAGCTGGGACTGTCGGCCGACCTAGTCCGCACCGCCTCGGCCGCCGACCACCCCCAGCCCAGGCCCCGCGACCTGTCGCTGGCCTCCGTCTGCCGCCCGAACTCCGTCGGAGGGCCGGTGGGTTGGTAGGTTCTCGCCATGGCCAAGCGCACTGGTGAAGGACTGAAGCGGCACGAGAAGGTCGTTGCCGCCGTCGACCTGCCGGGGGTTCCCGCCGGCACTGCAGGGAAGGTGGAGCTCGTCAACGGCTTCCGCTGGATCCGCTACCGGGTCGGGTTCGAGAACGGGGCCGACATCGGCTCGCTCGACCGCTCGCAGCTGGCCCGCCCCGACGAGTGGGCAGCCCGATGAAGATCAGCACCCAGATCGGCTACTCCGGGGGCTTCGCCGAGTCCGTCGCCCAGGTCCAGGCCCTTGAGAAGGCCGGCCTCGACATCGTCTACGTCGCCGAGGCCTACGGGTACGACGGCGTCAGCCTCATGGGCTACCTGGCCGCGGTGACCGAGTCGGTCCAGATCGCGGCGGGCATCCTGCCCGTGTTCACCCGTACGCCCTCGCTCATGGCCATGACCGCAGCCGGCGTGGACGAGCTGTCCGGCGGCCGGTGCATCCTGGGCCTCGGCGCCTCGGGCCCGCAGGTCATCGAGGGCTTCCACGGCGTGCCCTACGACGCCCCCCTGACCCGGACCCGGGAGATCATCGACATCTGCCGGAAGGTGTGGGCCCGCGAGGAGCCCCTCGTGCACCAGGGCAAGAAGTACCAGGTGCCGCTGCCGGCCGACCAGGGCACCGGTCTGGGCAAGCCGCTCAAGATCAT
>CAJANQ010000026.1 GCA_903941145.1 uncultured Actinomycetes bacterium | reverse complement strand
GCGAGATGTAGAGCTGCGCGGCGACCTCGGGGGTGCTGCAGCCGTCGGCGATGAGCTGGAGCACCTCGACCTCGCGGTCCGAGATGACCCGCTCGGCCTCCTGCGTGCCCGGGGCGTCCAGCTTGCGGACCTCTTCGAGCATCGTGCGGGCCAGCTGCGGCGAGAGCACCGTGTCGCCCTCGACCGCCATGCGGACGGCGTCCGCGATCTCACGGGTGGAGGAGTCCTTGGTCAGGTAGCCGATGGCGCCCGCACGGATGGCGTTCGCCAGCACCTCCTGGTCGGCGTGCATGGTGAGCATCACGACCCGGGTGTCGGAGCCGGACTCGATGACCCGGCGGCACGCCTCGACGCCGTCGCAGTTGGGCATCGTGACGTCCATGAGGATCACGTCGGGCTGCAGGTCGTCGGCCATCGCGATGGCCTCGACCCCGTCGCCGGCCTCGCCGACCACGTCGAACCCGGCCTCGGTCATCGAGCGTCGGAGCCCCTCGCGGAGCATCCGGTGGTCGTCGGCGAGCATCAGTCGGATGGACATTGCACTACCTCCTGGCAGCAGTGGACTGGTCGGCCCGTTCGGGCCGGATGGCGTCAGGGTTGATCGAGCACCGCACGCGGGTGCCACGCCCGGGGGCGGAGAGGATCTCGAGGGCGGCGCCGACCGAGCTGGCCCGCTCACGCATCCCCATGACCCCGTAGGAGTCGAGCCGTCCGGCCCGACCCTGCTCGAAACCGACGCCGTTGTCGGTGACGTCGATCAGCGCACGCGTGCCGTCGCAGCGCCACACGACGCGGACCGCGGTGGCACGTGCGTGCCGTTCGACGTTGGCGAGCGCCTCCTGGGCGACCCGCCACATCTCGCGCTCCTGCAGCATCGGCAGGCGTGCGCCCTTGTCGGCCTCGACCTGGATCACGAGGCCGGTGCGCTCGGTCAGGCGGGCGGCGAACTGCTCGAGGACGACGCCGAGGCCCATGTCCTCGGTGACGTCGGTCCGCAGGTCGTACAGGGTGTCGCGGACCTCTCGGGTCACGCCCCGGACGTCGTCGCGGAGCTGGTGCAGCTCGCTGGTGATCTGCTGGCCCTCGGACTCCATGTTGACCATGCGGTCGAGCTCGAACCCCAGGTAGGCGAGGGACTGCCCGATGTTGTCGTGGAGGTCCCGTGCGATCCGGGTGCGTTCCTCGTCCGCACCGACGGTGCGGAGGCGGGCGAACCAGCGGGCGTTGTCGAGGGCCAGCGAGGCCGGCTCCACGAAGCCCCGCACGACCTCTTCGTCGCGGGAGGTGAAGTGCCCGAAGTCGTGGTGCTCGATGGCGATCAGGCCGATGACAGAGCCGCGTGCGGCCAGCACGCTGTACAGCCCGGAGCCCGACTTGCTGGACAGGCCGCCGCCGTGGACCGAGAGGTCGGGCATGTGCACCACGCCGTTCTCGGCCAGGGCGGAGCGGAGGCCGGGGGAGAGGTCGGTCGGGCCGAGGCGCTTGGCGACGTGGAGGCCCTGGTGGCGGACGATGTCCCAGTGGGCGTCGGCCTCGTCGAACAGCAGCACGGCAGCGCTGTCGAAGGCCACCAGCGTCTTCATGCGGTTGAGCGTGGAGTCCAGGACGTCCGCCATGTCGAGCGAGGCGGGGAGCGTCTGGGTGACCTGGTGCAGCGAGTAGAGCAGGTCGTTGGCGTCGGCGAGCTGGCCCAGGCGGGACACGGCGAGCTCGCGCTCACGGTCCGCCTCGCCGGACACCCGCCGGGAGAAGCCGGCGATGATGGCGACCAGGACGATGACGCCGCCCCACGTGGCGCACTGCAGCAGGGCCGTCCGCTTGTCGGTGGTGGCCTGCATGACCGGGACGCTCACGGCGAGCACGGTCACGACGGCGATGCGGATGGAGAACGCCACGCCCCTGGCCAGGCCGGCCACGGTGACGGCGGTCAGGAGCGTGAAGATCAGCGGGGAGCCCCAGCCGCCCGTCATGACGATGGCAGCGACATGGAGCGCGAGCTCGCCCACGACCCGGAGCAGCGAGGGAAGGTCGTCGGCGACCCGCACCGGCTTGAAGGTGCGGAACATGGCGTAGGACAGCACGACGGCGGTCCAGCCCATGAGCATCTTGTCGCCAGTCCCCATGTGCTGGGACACGAGCAGGATCGAGATGGCCGTGGTGGCCATCCTCATGGCCGAGATCAGACCGTTGAAGGCGGCGACGTGGTCCGTGCTCGGGGCCGAGAGCTCTCGGAGCAGGTCGAAGTCGCCGTCGGCGGTGCGGGACGGGTCGACCATGGCGACCTGGGCCTCACGGCGGAGGCGGGCCGTCACACGCGCGAGCCGGCCCGCTGGTGCCGCTGCGGCAACAGGGGCCTCCGGCAGCTGGATATCCTCCAGCGGCAGGTCGGCGTGGGTGGTCTGGTCCATCAAGAGTCCCGGCTCGTGCGTGGCAGCGGGTGGTGCTGTCCACTTCTTGTGCTGGGGCTATCGGCAGGTCGTTGGACCTACTTGGGAAAAAATCTTGGGCAATTCCACCAATGTCCGGCTGTCCACCCGTCGCGGGCGGCCGTAGGGTGCGCCACATGTTGCTGGTAGGGCTCACGGGCGGTATCGGTTCGGGCAAGAGCACAGTCTCTGAGGCCCTCGAGCGCAGGGGTGCGGTGGTGGTCGACGCCGACCGCATCGTCAAGGAGCTGCAGCAGCCCGGGACCGAGGTGTTCGCCGAGATGGTGGAACGGTTCGGCGGCGGCATCGTGGGCCCTGACGGCCAGCTGGACCGCCCGGCGGTGGCAGCGATCGTGTTCAGCGATGCTGAGGCGCTCGCCGACCTGGGTGCGATCGTGCATCCACGTGTGCGTGACGAGATGACCCGGCGGCTCGAGGAACTGGCCGCCACCGACCAGGTCGTGGTCCTGGACGTGCCGCTGCTCGTGGAGTCGGGCTGGGAAGGGATGTCGGGCGTGGTCGTCGTCGACCTCGACCCGGACGTCGCCGTGTCCCGGCTGGTCGAGTTCCGGGGCTTCGACGAGTCCGACGCCCGGAACCGCATCGCCAACCAGGCGTCCCGGGAGGACCGGCTGGCCAAGGCCGACGTCGTGGTGGACAACGGCGGGGACCTGGCGTCCCTCGAGGCCCAGGTCGACCGTGTCTGGGAGTGGATCTCCGGCCTGGACCCCGCCGGCGAGGACTTCCGTCCGCCGGGCTGAGACGGGCGTCGTGGCCGGTTTAGGCGATACCGGACTGGCGGACCACCAGGAGCAGGTCGTCGGGGCCGAGGCCCGGGTCGGACGACTTCGACGGGTTGAGGACCACGCCGCCGTCCAAGGGGCGGTAGCCGAGGGCTGACTGCGACTGGGCCGATGCCGCCCGGACCAGCTCCTCAAAGGTTGCCGCGCCGTCGACGTACATGGAGACCGGCCGCATCTCGAGGATGCAACCCTTGGGCTGGAACAGGTCGGAGAAGACCTGGTCGAGCTCGTGGCGCTCCGACAGCTGGGCGATCAGGAGGCTCGTCAGCTCGTCGCTGACCACGAAGTCGTCGACGCCGGTGGCGAGCGCCAGCGGGGTATGTCGCTGGTCGAGCAGCTCGGCGACCACCCTGACGTCCTCGAGTTCGTTCTTCTCAACGATCTGGTCGAACGCCATCAGGGTCAGCAACGTCCGGGCGTCGGCCTCCTCGGTCGACAGATGGTGCCGGTAGCCCAGCACGATGACCTCTTCGAACCGTCGCTCCAGTGCAAGTAGTGCCAGCCCCTCGGGGCCGCGGTCGTCGGAGAACACCTCGATGCGGGCGTTGTGCGCCGTGGTCTCGGCGTCCACCCTGGCCGGGTCCACGTGGTCAGGGTCGACCACGATCTCGATGACCGTGCCGGGACGGACGAACTCGTCGAGCTGGGCGACCACGTGGGGGCCCAGCTCGCTCCACCCGACGATCAGCAGCCGGATCGGCTCGGTGGACAGGTCGTCGGACGGGCGGGCGGCCGACGCAGTGGCGGTGTCGCGGAGTCCGGTCATGAGGAACGTCGAGTCGTCCTCGGAGATGGCGACCAGCTGGTCGTCGGGGGCCAGCACCGCGTGTGGCTCGGGGTTCAGCTCGACGAGCCCGTCGGTGCCGAGACGGCCGATGACGGCGGCAGACTCGAACGCCAGCTGCGCCTCGGCGTACGTCCGGCCCTCCAGCTCGGGGAACGGGGAGAAGTAGACCTCGCTGCCGTCAAAGCTCAAGAGCTCCCGGAAGACGGCGGCAAGTCCCCGCTGCCGGCAGGCCTGCGCAGTCAGCTCGGCGACCACGAGGTCCGAGTTCACCGTGATCACACGGGGGCCGAACAGGGCCCGGATCGAGGCCTCGGCCTCGTCCGACTGGACCTCGGCGACCACGTGGGCGTTCTCGAACTCCGGGTCGATCGACCGCACGGCGAGGAGCGTCTTGACGACCGAGGCGTCGGACTCGCCGACGACGATGATGGACCGCGCCCCGGCGACGTTCACGATCTGCAGGTCGGCCGGCAGGTTCGGGTTCCCGCTCCGGCACACGAGCTTCGTGGTGCGGAAGTTGCCCACCTGGTCGCGCAGCCCGTCCTCCATCTCGGTCTTGTCCGCGTCGGCCAGCACCACGACCGCTGCCCGCCGCTCGCTCTCGTTCGCGAGCACCAGCTCGCTCACGATCACCGGTACCCGGGGCGACCAACCGAGCACGAGCGTGTGGCCGTCCTCGAGCACGTCGCTGCGGCCCTTGCGGAGGCGCTCGACCTTCTGGTCGACCAGGTTGGCGATGAGGCCGATGAGGCTGCCGGCCAGGAAGATGCCGGCCACGGTGATCCCCAGGCCGACGAACCTGGTGCCCCAGTTGGTGTCGCCGGCGAACGTGCCGGCGTCGACGACCCGCAGCAGGGACTGCCAGAGCGACTCGCCCATCGTGAGGCGCTCGTCCTCGCCGTTGACGCCGACCAGGCCCAGGATCCGCACCACGACGGCCGTGACGACGATCAGCGAGAGCGTGAGGAGCCCGAGCCAGCCGATGACGACGAGCGGCCCGCGGGACAGCCCGGAGTCGAACCAGTAGCGGATCCGCGCCTTGAGGGACGGGCGCTGGGGGCTGGGCTGGTCGGTGTCGCCGTTGGTGGGCATGGGCGTCACCATGCCACCGCTGCACCGCACGGAAAAGCGCCGGTACGATCCGGCGGTGACCACCGTCGACCCCACCGCCCGGGCAGAGCCCCGCGAGGTCCGCCCGTTCCAGGTGGTCTCGGACTTCCAGCCGGCGGGCGACCAGCCCAAGGCCATCGAGCAACTCGCCGACGGCGTCTGGTGTGGCGAACGGTTCCAGACGCTCCTGGGCATCACCGGGTCCGGCAAGTCGGCGACCATTGCCTGGACGATCGAGCAGGTGCAGAAGCCGACCCTGGTGCTGGCCCCCAACAAGAGCCTGGCGGCCCAGCTGGCCAACGAGTTCCGGGAGTTCTTCCCGAACAACCGGGTCGAGTACTTCGTCTCGTACTACGACTACTACCAGCCCGAGGCGTACATGCCGTCGAGCGACACGTTCATCGAGAAGGACGCGTCGGTCAACGACGAGATCGACCGCCTCCGCCACGCCGCCACCTCGGCCCTGCTGACCCGGCGCGACGTGATCGTCGTGGCCTCGGTCTCGGCCATCTACGGCCTGGGGTCGCCCGAGGAGTACGCGGCGCGGCTGGCCGCCGTGCGGGTGGGTGACACCGTCGACCAGCGGGCGCTGCTGGCCCGGCTCGTTGACCTGCAGTACGAGCGCAACGACATGAACCTGGTGCGCGGCAAGTTCCGGGTCCGGGGCGACGTGCTGGAGATCCACCCCGCCTACGACGAGACCGCGGTGCGGATCGAGTTCTTCGGCGACGAGGTCGAGGCCATCTCGGTCATGGAGCCGGTGACGGGGGAGAAGGTGGCGTCCCTCGACGAGATCGCGATCTTCCCCAACACCCACTACGCGACCTCCGACGAGAAGCTGCACGACGCGGTGCGGCGCATCGAGGCCGAGCTGCAGGAGCAGCTGGCCAAGTTTGAGAAGGAGGGCAAGCTGCTCGAGGCGCAGCGCCTCCGGATGCGCACCGAGTACGACCTGGAGATGCTCCAGGAGATGGGGTTCTGCAACGGGATCGAGAACTACTCGGCGCACCTGGACGGCCGGTCGCCGGGGGAGCCGCCCAACACGCTGCTGAACTTCTTCCCGGCGGACTACCTGACGATCATCGACGAGTCGCACGTGACCATCCCGCAGCTGCACGGGCAGTACGAGGGCGACCGGTCCCGCAAGTCCACGCTGATCGAGCACGGGTTCCGGCTGCCCTCCGCGGCCGACAACCGGCCGCTGCGCTTCGAGGAGTGGGCGGAGTCCACCGGGCAGACGATCTTCCTGTCGGCCACGCCGGGCCCGTGGGAGCGGGAGCACTCGGCGCGCATCGTCGAGCAGGTGGTCCGGCCCACCGGCCTGATCGACCCGCACGTGACCGTGAAGCCCACCAAGGGGCAGATCGACGACCTGCTCGCGATGGTCAACGACCGGGTCGTCGCGGGCGAGCGGGTGCTGGTCACCACGCTGACCAAGAAGATGGCCGAGGACCTGACCGAGTACCTGCTCGAGATGGGCGTGCGGGTCCGCTACCTGCACTCCGAGGTCGACACCCTGCAGCGCATCGAGCTGGTGCGCGACTTGCGGCTCGGCGAGTTCGACGTGCTGGTCGGCATCAACCTGCTGCGAGAGGGTCTGGACATCCCCGAGGTGTCGCTCGTCGCCATCCTCGACGCCGACAAGGAAGGGTTCCTGCGGTCCGAGACCTCGCTGATCCAGATGATCGGGCGCGCAGCTCGGAACGTGAACGGCGAGGTCATCATGTACGCCGACGTGGTCACCGACTCGATGACCCGCGCCATCTCCGAGACCAACCGGCGCCGCGGCCTGCAGGAGGCCTACAACCTGGAGCACGGGATCAACCCCGTGACCATCACCAAGGCCGTCACCGACATCCTCGCCGTGCTCCGCGGCAAGGACGCCGGTGCGCCGGTGCCGGGCGCCGGCCGTCGCAAGCAGCGGCCCGGCGAGAAGGCCCGCGCCGAGCAGTTCAAGGACATGCCGCCCGAGGACCTGGGCCGCCTCATCCAACTGCTCGAGGACGAGATGAACGAGGCGTCGGCCGAGCTCCGGTTCGAGGAGGCGGCCCGTCTGCGCGACGAGGTCAAGGACCTGAAGCGGGAGCTCCGCCAGGCCGGCGGCGCCTAGAGCGCTCCGACCTCCCTACCCCGTCCCGACCTTGAAGATGCCAGGCCGCGTCGAGGCCGGCTTTCTTCACGGTCATGGCGCAGTACTGGACTTTGAAGAAGTAGAACCGCTGCGCGGTCGGTCTCCTTCAAGGTCGAGCGGGTAGGGGCGGACCGGGATCTGGTCCCCGTTGGCGTCGGCGCCGATCTGGAGTCGGGTGTCGGGATGGATGCCCGCACTACCGCCACCCTCGCTCTCATCGCGTCGTCCCAGGAAGGAGTGTTCTCTGCTGCCCAGGCCGCCACGGCAGGCGTTGGTCCCCGTCGGCTTGCCCGTGCTGCGTCTGCAGGTGCGCTCCAACGGCTGCACCCGAAGGTGTTCGCGTTCGCCGGTGCGCCAGTGGCAGACCGCGCCCGAGTGTGGGCAGCCGTACTGCAAGTCGGGTCGGGCGCCGTTGCGAGCCACGAGTCGGCGCTGTGCCTGCACGGCCTGTCCGGTCTGCTGCCATTTCGGTCGGTGGTCTCAGTAGGTCCGGGACACACGTCGACCTACGGTGCCATCGAGGTGCATCGGTTCGCCCTGTCACCTGTCGAACACGTCACCCTGGTCGACGGGCTCCGAGTGACGACGGTGGAGCGGGCACTGGTCGACCTGACGTCGATCGTGACCCTTCGGAGGTTGGCGTGGCTGTTCGACGAGCTGGCACAGGTCCACCGTGTCGTGACACTCGGATCGGTGCAGCGGTGCCTGCGGCAGGTAGAGCGGCGGGGCCGGCGTCGGATCAGCAACCTGCAGGACGTGCTGGACGCAAGATCGGCCGATGGGGTGGCTCCTCGCAGCGGTGCTGAGCGCCAGATGGACGAGCTCATCGCCTCTGCTGGGCTGCCGCTGCCGGTAAAGGAGTACCCCTTGCCTGGATGGGAGCTCGGTGTGGGCTTCGTCGACCGTGCATGGCCAGAGGTCAAGCTGATTCTCGAGGTCGACGGCAGGTCCTGGCACTCGCGTGAGCAGTCCATGGCACTCGACCGGGCCCGCGATCGGGCTGCGGCGGCATCGGGCTGGCTCGTCGTCCGGGTGCTCGCCGACGAGGTCAGGGACGTGCCGGACAGGGTGCTGGCCGACCTCGTGGCTGCCTACGAGGCCCGTCGACGTCAGCTCGTCGGCTGACCTTGTTCATATCCGACCTCTGCGAGGTCGAATCTCTTCACGGTCAAGGGTGGACGTTGGACCCTGAAGATCCCGGACCTGAAAGAGGCCGGTTTTCTTCAAGGTCGGAGGGGTCAGCGGCCGGAGGCGGCGCGCACTGCCTCCTGGCGGAGGTAGTGGTCGGCCAGCACGAGCAGCATCCCGGCCTCGACGAGGGGGACCGCCCTTGGCAGCACGCACGGGTCGTGGCGGCCGGTGGCCTCGAGCGAGACCTCCTGGCCGTCGCGGGTGACGGTCTGCTGCGCCGAGTTGATGGTGGCCGTGGGCTTGAACGCCACCCGGACCAGCACGTCCTCGCCGTTGGAGATGCCGCCCTGGATGCCACCCGACCGGTTGGAGGTCGTGTGGGGAGCTCCGTCCTCGCCGATCACGAACGGGTCGTTGTGCTCGGTGCCGGTCATGGCGATGGAGCTGAAGCCGGAGCCGACCTCGAAGCCCTTGGTGGCGGGCAGCGACATCATCGCCTTGGCCAGGTCGGCCTCGAGCTTGTCGAACACCGGCTCGCCCCAGCCGGCGGGCACGCCTCGGGCCACGCAGGTCACGGCGCCGCCGAGCGAGTCGCCGTCGCGACGGGCCTGCTCGATCGCCGCGGTGATGACGGCTGCTGCGGCAGGGTCCGGGCAACGGGTGGGGTCGGCCTCGACCTGCTCCAGCGTGACGGTGCCGCTGTCGACGTCTGCGGTGAGGGTGTGGACCTGGTCGACCCAGGCCAGTACCTCGATGCCGCAGCGTTCGCGCAGGAGCTTGCGGGCCACGGCAGCCGCGGCGACGCGGCCGATGGTCTCGCGGGCAGAGGCCCGTCCGCCGCCGGCCACGGCACGGATGCCGTACTTGGCCTCGGTGGTCCAGTCGGCGTGCGACGGCCGGTAGACGTCCTTCAGGTGGTCGTAGGCGCCGGAGTTCTGGTCCTTGTTGCGGACCAGCAGTGCGATCGGCGAACCAATGGTCCGGCCCTCGTAGACGCCCGAGAGGATCTCGACCTGGTCGGTCTCGTCGCGCTGCGTGACGAGTCGGCTCTGTCCGGGCCGGCGGCGGTCCAGGTCGGGCTGGACGTCGGCCTCGGAGAGCTCGAGCAGGGGAGGGCAGCCGTCGACGACGACGCCGACGCCGCCCCCGTGGGACTCGCCGAAGGTGGTGATCCGGAACAGCTGCCCGGTGCTGGACGACATGGGCTCAAGTATGGCCGCTGGGTGCCTTGGGACTGGTCTCCGAACAGGTGTTCCGGGGGTAGTCTCCCGGGCGATGTCTCCCTCCGGCACCCCGGCCCAGAAGTCCCGGCCCCACCACCCCTCCGACACCATCACCATCCGAGGGGCGCGCGAGCACAACCTCTGCGACGTGTCGCTGGACCTGCCGAGGGACCAGCTCATCGTGTTCACGGGCCTGTCGGGCTCGGGCAAGTCGTCCCTGGCGTTCGACACGATCTACGCCGAGGGCCAGCGCCGCTACGTCGAGTCCCTCTCGGCCTATGCCCGGCAGTTCCTGGGCCAGATGGACAAGCCCGACGTCGACGTCATCGAGGGGCTCTCGCCGGCCATCTCGATCGACCAGAAGTCGGCGTCGCGGAACCCGCGCTCGACCGTCGGCACCGTCACCGAGATCTACGACTACCTGCGACTGCTGTTCGCCCGGGTGGGCGTGGCGCACGACCCCGAGACGGGCGAGCGGCTGGTCCGCCAGACCCCGCAGCAGATCGTGGACCGGATCCTCCAGCTGCCCGAGGGCACGCGGTTCCAGGTGCTGGCGCCGGTCGTCCGCGGCCGCAAGGGCACCTACGAGCAGCTGTTCACCGACCTGGCCGCGCAGGGCTTCGCCCGAGTGCGCGTCAACGGCGAGGTCCACGAGCTGCCCGCCAAGATCGAGCTGGCCCGCTACGAGCAGCACACCATCGAGGTCGTCGTCGACCGCCTCGTCCTGCGCGACGGCATCGATCGGCGGCTCACCGAGTCCATGGAGACGGCGCTGGTCCTGGCCGAGGGCGTCGCCCAGGTCGAGATCGTCCCGGCCAAGGGCGACGAGGGTGACGAGCCCGAGCTGCTGACCTTCTCCGAGAAGCTGGCCCGGCCGTCCGACGGCAAGAGCTTCGAGGAGCTCGCGCCCCGCAACTTCTCCTTCAACTCGCCCTACGGCGCGTGCCCGGCCTGCGACGGTCTGGGCACCGTGTTCGAGGTCGACCCCGAGCTGGTCGTCCCGGACCCGGAGCTGTCGGTGCGCGACGGAGCGCTGGCGCCGTGGGCGTCGGGCCACGCCAAGTACTTCCACCGCCTGCTCGACTCGGTGTGCGAGGAGTTCGAGATCGACCCGACCGAGTCGTTCGCCGCGCTGCCGGCCAAGGACCGCAAGTTGCTGCTGCACGGCGTCGAGGGCGACAAGGTCAGCGTGAAGTTCCGCAACCGCTACGGCCGGACCCGCACGTACTCGGCCCGCTACGAAGGCGTCATCCCGTACCTGAAGCGCCGCCACGCCGAGGCCGAGACCGACTCTGCCCGCGAGGCGGTCGAGGGCTACATGCGACAGGTCCCCTGCGCGACCTGCGACGGCGCCCGGCTCAACGCCTACGCGCTGGCCGTCACGGTCGGCGACATGAACATGCACGAGCTGTCGGCGATGTCGATCGCCGAGACCGCGGAGACGCTGCTGTCGATCCAGCTCGACGACCGGCAGGCCCTCATCGCCGAGCGGGTGCTGAAGGAGATCAACGCCCGCCTCAAGTTCCTCTGCGACGTCGGCCTGGAGTACCTGTCGCTGGGACGGTCGGCCTCCACGCTGTCGGGCGGCGAGGCGCAGCGGATCCGGCTGGCGTCGCAGATCGGCTCCGGCCTGGTGGGCGTGCTCTACGTCCTGGACGAGCCGTCGATCGGCCTGCACCAGCGTGACAACCACAAGCTCATCGAGACGCTCGTGCGGCTGCGCGACATCGGCAACACGGTGCTCGTCGTCGAGCACGACGAGGACACCATCTCGGTGGCCGACTACGTCGTAGACATCGGGCCCGGTGCCGGCGAGCACGGCGGGCGGGTGGTGCACAGCGGGACCGTGAAGGGCCTGTTGCGCAACAAGGACTCGGTCACCGGCCAGTACCTGTCGGGCAAGCGGTCCATCCCGGTGCCCGCCGCACGGCGCGAGCCGGGGGAGCGTTCGATCTGGGTGCGCGGCGCCCGCGAGCACAACCTGCGGAACATCGACGTCGAGTTTCCGCTCGGATGCTTCGTGGCGGTCACCGGCGTGTCGGGCTCCGGCAAGTCCACGCTCGTCAACGACATCCTCCTGCGGTCGCTCATGCAGCAGGTCTACGGGTCCCGTATCCCGCCGGGTCTGCACAAGAAGGTCGAGGGCATCGACCAGGTCGACAAGGTCATCGACATCGACCAGTCGCCGATCGGCCGGACGCCGCGGTCCAACCCCGCCACGTACACCGGCGTGTTCGACCACATCCGCAAGCTCTTCGCCCAGACCCCGGAGTCGAAGGTCCGCGGCTACATGCCGGGCCGGTTCAGCTTCAACGTCAAGGGCGGCCGCTGCGAGGCCTGCGCCGGCGACGGCACCATCAAGATCGAGATGCACTTCCTGCCCGACGTGTACGTCCCGTGCGAGGTGTGCAAGGGCAAGCGCTACAACCGCGACACGCTCGAGGTCACCTTCAAGGGGCTCAACATCGCCCAGGTGCTGGACCTGCCGTGCGAGGAGGCGCTCGAGTTCTTCTCGAACCAGCCCACCATCGCCCGGCACATGCAGACGCTGGTCGACGTGGGCCTGGGCTACGTCCGGCTCGGCCAGCCGGCCACGACGCTCTCCGGCGGCGAGGCCCAGCGCGTGAAGCTGGCGTCCGAGCTGGCCAAGCGCTCCACCGGCCACACGATGTACCTGCTCGACGAGCCGACCACCGGTCTGCACTTCGAGGACATCCGCAAGCTGCTCACGGTGCTGAGCCGGCTCGTCGACCAGGGCAACTCGGTCATCGTGATCGAGCACAACCTGGACGTCATCAAGACCGCCGACTGGCTCATCGACCTGGGGCCAGAGGGCGGCAACGGCGGCGGCCAGGTGGTCGCCGAAGGCACGCCCGAGAAGGTGGCCAAGGTCAAGGGCAGCTACACCGGCCAGTTCCTGGCCCCGCTCCTCGCCAAGAAGTAGGCGAGCACCCGCTCGAATTCGCCTGTTCTGGGGACGGTTTCGGCGCTCAGATCGCCACGAGGAGCCAGATTTCGGGAAGAGGGGGGAGGGGGGAGGTCAGGTGATGTCGAGCATCCGCTGGAGGGCGACACGCGCCCACTCGGCGGTGTCGGGGTCGACCGTGATCTGGTTGACCACCTCGCCGGCGACGAGCTGCTCGAGCGTCCAGCACAGGTGCGGGGCGTCGATGCGGAACATCGTCGAGCACGGGCACACGAGCGGGTCCAGCGAGACGACCGTCTTGTCGGGCGTCTCGGCGGCCAGCCGCTGCACCAGGTGGATCTCGGTGCCGACGCCGATCACGGTGCCCGGTGCTGCCGACTCGACCGCACGGATGATGTAGTCGGTCGACCCGACCTGGTCGGCGAGCTCGCACACGTCGTGGGCGCACTCGGGGTGCACGACCACCAGTCCGTCGGGGTGCTCGGCGCGGAACGCCTCGATGTGCTCGGGGCGGAACCGCTGGTGGACCGAGCAGTGGCCCTTCCAGAGCAGGAACGTCGCGTCCTTGGCCTGCTGGTCGGTGAGGCCGCCCAGGTCCTTGCGCGGGTTCCAGACCGCCATGTCGGCCTCGGTGAAGCCCATCTGGTAGCCGGTGTTGCGGCCCAGGTGCTGGTCGGGGAAGAACAGCACCTGCTTCGCCTTGGGGCCGTCCTCACGGTTGAGGGCCCACTCGAGCACGCCGCGGGCGTTGGTCGAGGTGCACACGGCGCCGCCGTGGCGCCCGACGAACGCCTTCAGGTCGGCCGAGCTGTTCATGTACGTGATGGGGACGAGGCGCTCGATGTCGGTGACCTCGGCCAGCGACTCCCACGCCTCTTCGACCGAGTCGATGTCGGCCATGTCGGCCATCGAGCAGCCGGCGTTCAGGTCGGGGAGCACCACCTTCTGGTGGTCGCCCGTGAGGATGTCGGCCGACTCGGCCATGAAGTGCACGCCGCAGAACACGATGAACTCGGCCGCGGTCTGCTGCTGGGCGAGCACCGAGAGGCGGAACGAGTCGCCACGGGCATCGGCCCACACCATCACCTCCTCCCGCTGGTAGTGGTGCCCCAGGATGAACAGCCGGTCGCCGAGTGTGGCCTTGGCCGCGGCGATGCGCTCGGCGAGCTCCTCGGCGGGGGCGTCGACATATCGGTCCGCGAGCGGAGTCTGCAGGCGAAGCATTGGGTTGGAACCTCCTGTACCGACCGCCGCGGCGCGCCGGTTGAGGACCTCCGATGTGTGACCGGTGGGGGCAGCCTGGTCGCCACGCCACGGGGTTGTCGGTCTCGGAGGTTGATGTATGCCGGGTGCCAGGCCGACTCGGTGAGCATAACCCTGCACCCCGGTGCAGCCATTCCCATGTTCCTTCGGCACCCGCCATCCCGGGCCGGTGGCGGGGACCGCTAGGTTCGGGCCGTGGTCGAACGTCCGCCCGCCGGCAAGATCCCTGACGAGCCCGGCTCCTACCAGTTCAAGGACGCCGACGGCCGCGTGATCTACGTGGGCAAGGCCAAGTCGCTGCGCCAGCGTCTGTCCTCGTACTTCGCCGACCCGGCCACCCTCCAGCTGCGGACCGCGCAGATGGTGGCCACGGCCCAGAGCGTCGAGTGGATCTGCGTCCGCAACGAGGTCGAGGCGCTCATGCTCGAGTACTCGCTCATCAAGCAGCACCGGCCCCGGTTCAACGTGCGGCTGGTGGACGACAAGTCGTATCCGTTCCTGGCGGTGACGACCGGCGACGAGTGGCCCCGGGCGCTGGTCATGCGCGGCACCCGCAAGAAGGGTGTCCGCTACTTCGGGCCCTACGCCCACGCCTACGCGGTCCGAGAGACCCTGGACGAGCTCCTGCGCACCTTCCCGGTGCGGACCTGCAGCGACGCCAAGCTGCGCCGCCACCAGAAGCTCGGCAAGCCCTGCCTGCTGTTCCACATCGAGAAGTGCTCCGGTCCGTGCGTCGGTGAAGTCACCCCCGAGGCCTACCAGGGGTACGTCGACGAGCTGATCGAGTTCGTCGAGGGCGACTCCGACCCCGTGCTGCGCCGGCTCGAGGCGGAGATGGCCGCTGCGGCCGAGGCCCACGAGTTCGAGCAGGCCGCCCGGCTCCGGGACCGGCTGGCGTCGGTGCGCCGCACGGTCGAGAAGCAGCAGATGGTGGGGGACCGCGACGAGCAGCTCGACGTCGTCGGCGTGGTGGAGGACGAGCTCGAGGCCGCTGCCCAGGTGTTCCACGTGCGGCACGGCCGGGTCGTCGGCCGCAACGGTTTCATCCTCGACAAGGTGATGGACCTCACACCGGAGCAGACCATGGCGGCCGTGCTCGACCAGCTGTACGGCGACGAGCCCGTGCTCGGCTACCCCCGCCACGTCCTGGTCCCGACGCTGCCGGAGGACACCGAGGTCTACGAGGAGTGGCTGGGCGAGATGCGCGGCACCAGGGTG
>CAJANQ010000025.1 GCA_903941145.1 uncultured Actinomycetes bacterium | reverse complement strand
CACCGTGTACTCCTCGGCGTAGCCCATGCCGCCGTGGATCTGCATGGCCTCGCGGGTGACCCACTCGGCGGCCTTGCACACGTAGGCCTTGATCATCGAGGCCTCGAGCATGCCCTCGCCCTTGGCCATCATCCGGGCGACCTCGTAGCTGAACTGCCGGGAGCCCTGGACGGTGACGGCCATGCGGGCGAGCTTGGCCTGTGTGAGCTGGTACTCGCCGATCATCTGGCCGAACACGGCGCGGTTCTCGGCGTACGCCTGGGCCTCTTCGAGCGCCGACTGCATGACGCCGACGGCACGGGCCGCGGTCTGCAGACGCCCGTTCTCGAAACCGGCCATCTGGTAGTAGAAGCCCTTGCCCTTGCCGCCCTCTTCGCCGATCAGGTTCTCGGCGGGGACGAACCAGTTCTCCAGGGCGATCTCGTAGGAGTGCATGCCGCGGTAGCCGATCGTGTCGATCGGGCGGCCCTCCATCTTGCCGGTGCCGTGGGCGTTGTCCTGGGTGAACTCGAACCCGTGGGCGCCACCGCGCTCCTTGGGGACGATGAACATCGACAGGCCCTTGTGGCCGGCGGAACGGTCGGGGTCGGTGCGGGCGAGCAGCATGAGCACGTCGGCCCGGGCGCCGAAGGTGCACCAGGTCTTGACGCCGTTGATCAGGTAGCCGCCGTCGACCTCGGTCGCGGTGACCTTCACGCCGGCGACGTCGGAGCCGTAGTCGGGCTCGGTCACGGCCACTGCGTTCATGACCTCGACGGTGGCGAGCTTGGGCAGCCACTCCTGCTTCTGGGCCTCGGTGCCGCCGGCCTCGAGCGCACGGGCGAGGATCTCGGGGCGGGTGATGAGCGAGCCGCCGGCGCCGAGCGAGCCGCGGGACAGCTCCTCGGTGGCGACGACCATCGCGATGTAGTCGGACTCGTCGCCGGAGGCGAAGCCGCCGTACTCCTCGGGGATCGACAGGCCGAAGGCGCCCATCTCGGCGAGGCCCTCGATGATCTCCTCGGGGATGTCGTCGTTGTGGCGGTGGATGTGCTCGGCGATCGGCACGAGCTTGTCCTCGGCGAACCGGCGGAACGTGTCCTGCACCATCTCGAAGTCCTCGGTCAGGTGCCGGGGGCCCGACGTCGTGGCGAGCGAGGCGATGAACTCGGGGGAGCGGTAGGCGGCGGTGAACTCGCGCGCGCCGTCGAGGGCGTTCGGGGCGACGCCCCACTCCGTCTCGCGGCCGAACAGCTTCTGGGCCAGGTCGGCGACCACGTCGGCGGCGAACGCCACGGTGATCTTGGCCTCGTCCTCGCCCTTGGTGCCGTAGCCCAGCAGGCCACGGGCGGCCATGACGCCCGACGCGGCGTGCGCCACGTCGTAGGCCAGGACCTGGTTCTCGTCGATCCCGTCGTTGGCCAGTCGGGCGATGCCGGAGTCGACCACGGCCTGGGCCACGTCGAGGGCAGCCGCGCAGTCGGTGAGGAGTTCGGTGGTGTCAGCCATGGGCTGGAGGTTACCGCCCGGTAATGAACGGCTCCCAAGCCACCCCGGCCCGCCGGGGGCTCAGTCGGGCAGATGGATCTCGACGGCGGCCTTGGCGGGGGTCATCGCCAGGACGAACGCCTCGAGGCCGTCGACGTCCAGGGGGATGCCGGCCATGGCGCCGAGCGCCGAGTCGCAGTCCAGCATCCGCACCCGGTCGAGCACCTCGACGGTGTCGATCCCGTCGGCCACGGCGGTCAGCCCGAGCCGGTGGGCCAGGTCGATGACGGTCCGCACGATGGTGGGGTCGCCCAGCTCGAGCTCGTGGATCAGCCGCCGGTGGATGAGGATCTCGTTGACCGGCAGCTCCCGCAGCGCGGACAGCGACGACTCGAGCGACCCGAACCCGCCGAGGGTGAACCGCACCCCCTGGTCCCGGAGCGCGTCGAGCGCCGCGACGCTCAGCCCGGCCCGTTCGACCACCTGGGCCTGGGTGATCTGCAGCCGCAGCTGGCCGTCGCGCAGGTGGTACTTCTCGATCAGCTCGGGGACCCACTCGTCGATCGAGCTGTCGAGCCACGGCAGGCTGCTCATGTCGACGTTGACGCTCAGGTCGTCGGGCCAGCCGATCGCGGTGAGCTCGGCGGCCGCCTGCTCGGTCACGGCCCGGGCCAGCCGGGCCAGGTGGTCGGCCGGTCCGCCGAGCTCGGACAGGTCGTCGAGCTGCACGGGCCCGTGCCGGGGGTGCTCCCACACGGCCGACGCCTCGACCCCGTTGGGCTGCATGGTCCGCAGGTCGATCCGGGGCCGGTAGGTCATGCGCAGCTCGTCGACCCACTCCTCGGCCAGGAGCGCACTGCGCAGCTCGACGTGGCGCAGCTCGATCAGCTCGAGCTCGGACGAGAAGAACGTGAACGACACGCCGGACCGCTTGGCCCGGTACATGGCGCTGTCGGCCCGGCGCAGCAGCTCGGCGGCGTCGGCGCCGTGGTCCGGGTGGCGCGACGCCCCGACGCTGGCGCCGACGGTGACCGCGACGCCGTCGATCGCGATGGCCTCCTCGGTCAGCCGCACGATGCGGTCGGCGACGCCCCGGGTGCCGGCGACCGTGGCGCCGGTGGTGAGGACGACCACGAACTCGTCGCCGCCGATGCGTCCGACGGTGTCGCAGTCGCGCAGGTCTGCGGTGTAGCGGCGGGCCAGCTCGACCAGCACCTGGTCGCCCTGCTCGTGGCCGAGCGAGTCGTTCACCTCTTTGAAGTGGTTGAGGTCGACCATCATGATCGACACCGGTTCGCCGGTACGGCGGGCCCGGGCGAGCGCAGCTTCGATCCGGTCGAGCACGAGCGCCCGGTTGGGCAGGCCGGTGAGCTGGTCGTGCAGGGCGAGCGTGCGCATGGACTCGGCGAGCGCCGCGCCCTCGAACGTCTCCTCGGCGGTCAGGCTCAGGCAGTTGTCGCCGATCGCGATGGCGCGCAGTCCCAGCGTGTCGCCCTCCGGGCCACGGACCGCGGCGTGGGTCGGCACCCGGTGGCGGACGACGTCGGCCAGCTGCTGGTCCAGCCCGTCGAGCTCCATGAGCGGCGAGTGCGGGTCGGCCTGGGGGCCGAACGGGTGCCCGTCGACCCGAAGGTCCAGGTGGGCCGCCGCCGCGGAGTTGGCGAACCGGACGACCAGGCTGGTCGAGTCGTCGGGGTGCTCGAGCCACAGGACCGCAGCGGCGCCGGGCATGTTCTCGGCCAGCTCGGCCAGCCGGTCGGCCGAGGCAGCCGCGGCGGGCCGCTCGACTCCAGGGGCGAGCGGTACCGGCGGCGCGGCCGGGAGCGCAATGGGGGAGTGGGGTGGCTCGGCCGGCGCGGTGGTGCGGTCGAGCTGTCGCCACGTGGCCAGTCCGAGCGCCCAGGTCAGCACGAGCACCAGCAGGACCAGCGGCCAGGCCCCGTCCCACCGCACGGTGGCGAGCGCCGCCGCGGCGCCGGCCAGCAGGGCCAGGCCCCAGGCCCAGTAGATCAACTTCCGACGGCCGTCTCCGGGCGGCGGTTCGGCGGTCTGCTGCGTCCCGTTCACGTCGTGTCCTCTCGCGCCCCGGTCCTGCCTGCCTGTTGCTCGACCAGTCGACGACGCCCGGAGGGTCGGGACGACGTGTGCCGCCACGCTACCCGAATGTATTTCGCTCAGCAACGAGTTCGGGCGGGCGGGTCCCCCGTGTTTCCGGTGCCGCCGCACGGGCGCTACCGTCCGACCGCAATGCCATCGACCCCGGCGGCCGTCGTCGGGACCCCCGGAGGGACCGCAATGACCGTGCACGACCGACCGTTCGGCCGCTACCTCGAGGACTTCGTCCCCGGCGACATCTACCGGCACTGGCCCGGCAAGACGATCACCGAGTACGACGACCACCTGTTCTGCATGATCACCATGAACCACCACCCGCTCCACACGAACGAGTGGTTCGCGCAGAACGAGACCGTGCACGGCAAGAACGTCGTCGTCGGCAACCTCGTGTACTCGCTGGTGCTCGGCATGAGCGTCCCCGACGTCTCGGGTGCGGCCATCGCCAACCTCGAGATCGAGACGCTGCAGCACAAGAACCCGACCTTCCACGGCGACACCATCTACGCCGAGACCCGCGTGCTCGACACCCGTGAGTCGTCCAAGGGCGACCGCGGCATCGTGACCGTGGAGACCAAAGGCTTCAACCAGGACGGCGTGGAGGTCTGCTACTTCCGCCGCAAGGTCATGGTCTGGAAGCGCGAGACCGCCCCGACCCGCAAGCGCCCCTACGGCGACGACGTCTGGGAGTAGTCCCCGGATGACCTCGGCACCGGTGCTGGGGGAGCGGTGACCGGCAGCTTCTCGGGAGCGTCCAGGCGCCAGCGGCCGAACCAGCCGTTCGCGCGCGCCGCCCTGGGCCGCGCCACCGAGGTCACTGCCGGCGCCGCCGTACTCGACGTCGACGCCGGGACCGGTCTGCTGACCGGTGTGCTGCACCGTGCTGGCCGCTCGGTCGTCGCAGCCGAGCCCGACCCGGCGCGTGCCGCCGAGCTGCGCCGCGCCGTGCCCGTGCCGGTCGTGGTGGCCCGCGCCGACGCGCTGCCGTTCCGCACCGCGTCGTTCCACGTCGTCGTCAGCGGCGACCCCGGGGTGCCCCCGGAGCGGGGCGACATGTGGTGGGCCGAGGCGGGCCGGGTCACCCGCGCCGGCGGTGCGGTCCTGCTGCTCGGCGACGCCGTCGGTGCGCCGGACGACGCCACGGTGTTCCCGTCCGAGGATGGCGCCACCGCCACGGCGCT
>CAJANQ010000024.1 GCA_903941145.1 uncultured Actinomycetes bacterium | reverse complement strand
TACTTACCTCGGCAGAACGAGGTGGTGCCCTTAACGAATGGCGGCGGCTAGCGCGGGCGACGCACGGCGGGGTGGGGGAGGAACACCGTGCCGGTGGCCCGGTCGTCGAGGTGGTCGACGAGCAGTTCGTACACCTCGTCGCCGACCAGCCCACGGATCTCGTCCTCGAGCGAGTCCACGACACGCTCGTGCCCGACGAACGCCTCGGGGTCCTCGGTGCACCACCAGTGGAACTCTGCGCCGCCCTCGCCCCAGTCGCGCCGCTTCCACTCCCGCAGGATGAACGTGGTGTGGCCGGTCTCGTCGGTCTCGTAGTGGTACCGGACCGGCACCTGCCAGCAGACCTCGGGCTTCCAGTCCATCGGCCGCTCGTCGGCCTGGACGGCGCCGACGTGCAGCGCACACCCGGCACCCAGGTGGAAGTCGGTCCGGTTCAAGAAGATGCAGGCGCCGTCGACGACCTTGGTGGTCCAGTCCCCGGTCTCGTTCTTCCCGATCGCCCCGCCGAGCTCCTTGGCCGTGGCCTTGTGCTGCCACTGGTCGTCGGTGAGCCGCTTGGCCGCCTCCCGCACCCGCGTGCGGTCGGGTGCGTCGGCGAAGTGCGAGCCGAACGAGCAGCACCCGTGCGACAGGTCGGTGGTGTCCTCCTCGTGGACGCCCTTGCACCCCGACCCGAAGATGCAGGTCCAGTTGCTGGTCAGGTAGCTGGCGTCGAACAGGTACGTGTCGCCGTCGTGGTCGAACGAGACCCAGTCGCGGCGCGAGGTGTCGGCGAGTGGGCCGGTGGTGGGGGAAGGCACGGGCCGCAGGCTACCTAGGGTGTCGGGGGCCGGAAGTACGCTCCGGCCATGGCAGGTGAGTTCGAGGACATCCGGGCGCGGCTCGAGGGCATTGCCGAGGAGCTGGCAGACCTGGCCATCCTCCGCCTGCGGGAGTCGATCGACGCCGGCGGCTCCGAGCTGCCGGTGGACGAGCGCCGACTGACCCGTGCCCGCCGGGCGGTCGAGAAGGCCGTCCACCTCCTCGACGAGCCGGACGACCTCTAGCCCGCCGCAACCAGACCGTCGTCCACCAGGTCGTCACCGACCCGGCCGTAGAGCGTCGTCCGCTGCACCAGCCGACGTCCGAGCGGCGCGGTGACCGCCTCGAAGTCCGTGGGGCCGAACGAGGTCCCGTGCTCTGCGCCGGCGGCCCTCGAGATGTTCTCGTCCATGAGCGTCCCGCCCAGGTCGTCCACCCCCGCCTGCAGGAGCTGCCGCGTGCCCTCGGGACCGACCTTCACCCAGGAGCCCTGGATGTGGTCGATCGACCCGTTGTAGACGATCCGCGCCACGGCCTGGACCAGCAGCACCTCTCGGAACGTCGGGCCGCGCCGGGCCTTCCGCTGGAGGTAGATGGGCGAGGCCATGTGGACGAACGGCAGCCCGACGAACTCGGTGAACCCGCCGGTCTCGCGCTGCAGGTCCCGTGTCACCAGCAGGTGGTGGGCCCAGCTGCGGGGATGTTCGATGCTGCCGAACATCATGGTCACGTTGGAACGGAGTCCGACCCGGTGGGCGGTGCGGTGCGCCTCGAGCCACTCCTCGGAACTGACCTTGTCCGGGCACAGCACGGCCCGGACGTCGTCGTCGAGGATCTCGGCCGCCGTGCCGGGAAGGGTGCGCAGCCCGACGTCCATGAGCCGGCGCAGGTAGTCCTCGAGCGGCTCGCCCAGGCGCTTGGCGCCCTCGGTCACCTCGAGCGCCGTGAATCCGTGGATGTGCAGGTCCGGCGCGGCCTCGTGGACCGCCCGGCACACGTCGACGTAGTAGTCGCCGTCGAAGTCCGGGTGGATGCCGCCCTGGAGGCAGACCTCGGTGGCGCCCAGGTCGGCGGCCTCCTTGGCCCGGCCGGCGATGTCCTCGAGCGTGAGCAGGTACGGGGTGCCGCGCAGGTTGAGTGACAGGGGCCCTTTGGAGAATCCGCAGAACCGGCACTTGAAGGTGCACACGTTCGTGTAGTTGATGTTGCGGTTCACGACGTAGGTGACGTCGTCGCCCACTGCGGCGCGGCGCAGGTCGTCGGCCACGCCGGCCACCTCACGGACCTCTGGGCCGCGGGCCCCGAAGAGCGCGGTGATCTCGTCGATGCCGAGCTCCTGGCCGGCGGCGACGCCGGCGAGCACCTCGGCGACCGGACCG
>CAJANQ010000023.1 GCA_903941145.1 uncultured Actinomycetes bacterium | reverse complement strand
GGACGGGCCGTCTACACGGCCCCCATCAAGGCCCTGTCCAACCAGAAGTTCTCCGACCTGAAGCGGGAGCTGGGCGAGGACCAGGTCGGACTGCTCACCGGCGACCACTCCATCCGTCCGGACGCGCCCGTGCTGGTGGTGACCACCGAGGTCCTCCGGAACATGGTGTACGCCGGGTCGCGCGACCTCGACGAGCTGCTCTGGGTGGTGCTCGACGAGGTGCACTTCCTCCAGGACCCGTACCGCGGACCGGTGTGGGAAGAGGTCCTGATCCACTGCCCGTCGCACGTGCGGTTCGTGTGCCTGTCCGCCACGGTGTCGAACGCTGCCGAACTGGGGGAGTGGGTGGCGACGCTGCGGGGCCCGACTGTCACCGTCCTCGAGCACCGTCGTCCGGTCGAGCTCGACGCCCTCTACCTGGTCGGCGACCGCAGCAGCGACCGGGACCACCTGGTGCCGCTGCTCGTCGACGGTCGCACCAACCCGCAGGGCACACGGTTCGACGCCGAGCCTGAGCGTGCCCGGCACGCACGCGGCCGTACCCGGCACCGCTTCCACACGCCGCGGCGCCTCGATGTGGTCGACCGGCTGGCGCAGGAGGGGCTGCTCCCGGCCATCTACTTCATCTTCAGCCGCAAGGGCTGCTCGGAGGCCGCCCAGCAGGCGCTCGACGCCGGCGTCCGCCTCACCGAGCCCCACGAGCGGGCCCGGATCCGGGAGGTCGTGGAGGAGCGGACCGCGATGCTCGAGGACCGCGACCTCGACGTCCTGGACTACGACCGGTTCCTGGCCGCGCTCGAGGCCGGGGTGGCTCCCCACCACGCCGGCATGGTCCCCGCCTTCCGCGAGGCGGTCGAGCAGTGCTTCGTCGAGGGTCTGGTCCGACTGGTGTTCGCGACCGAGACGCTGGCCCTCGGCATCAACATGCCGGCACGTTCCGTCGTCGTCGAGCGCCTCAGCAAGTTCACGGGCGACGGGCACGAGGTCCTCACCCCCGGACAGTTCACCCAGCTCACCGGACGGGCAGGACGTCGAGGAATCGACGACCAGGGTGCAGCGGTCGTCCTGTGGTCACCGTTCACGACGTTCGACCAGGTGGCGACACTGGCGTCGAGCCGCGAGTACCCGCTCGTGTCCGCGTTCCGGCCCACGTACAACATGGTGGCCAACCTGGTCGCCCACTACGACCGGCCCGAGGCCGAACGGCTGCTCGGCCTGTCGTTCGCCCAGTTCCAGGCCGACCGCGCCGTGGTCGGGCTCCGGCGCCGGGCCGACGAGCTCAGGGCGGCGCTGGCCGACGAGGAACCGCCCCCTGGGGCGGACGTCGCGCAGGTCGAGGAGTACGAGCGGCTCCTCGAAGGAGTACGACGGACCCGCCGAGGCCGGGCTGGCGGCCCGTCGGCGGTCGAGGCCTCGCTCGCAGCGCTCCGACCTGGTGACGTCGTGGTACGTCACACCGACCAGGGTCCACGGCAGCTGGTGGTCGTCTCGGTCGCGCACCGCAAGGGCGGCAGCGTCAAGATCCGGGCCGTCACCGCCCGCGGGTCCGACGTCCAGCTCGACGCCCGCAACGCCGGAGCGCCGCTCGAGGCCGTGGCGCACGTGGACCTGCCCGTCCCGTTCACGCCGTCCGACCCGGGGTTCCGCAAGGAGGCCGCCGCCCGTCTCCGCCGTGTCAAGGCGCCTCGCAACCGGGCCACGCGCCGGCGGGACCAGCAGGCCTCCGCCTACGAGTCGGCCCTGCTGGCACTGGAGCAGCACCCGCTGCACCGCCACGGCCGCCGTGACGAGGTCGTCGCATGGGCCGAGGAGCACCGGCGCCTGACCGAGGAGCTCGCGCGGACCGAGCGTCGTATCGAGCGTCGCGGCTCGGACCTGTCGAAGCGGCTGGGGCGGACCATGGAGGTCCTCGAGCGCACCGACCACGCCGAGGGCTGGTACCTCACCGCAGCGGGGGAACGTCTGCGGCGGATCTACCACGAGTCAGACCTGTTGCTCTCGATGGCGCTCGGAGATGGCGTCTTCGACGGCCTCGACGCTGCAGAGACCGCTGCGCTCGCCAGCTGCGTCACGTACGAGCACCGGTCCAAGGAGCCGCCACCCCCGCCGTCGCTGCCGACGCCGTTGGTGCGCGAACGCTTCAAGATGCTGGAGGCGGTCGCCGACCGGCTCAACCGGTTCGAGCGAGCTGCCTCGCTCCCGGAGACCCGCCTGCCTGACGCCGGGTTCGCCGATGCTGCCTGGGCCTGGGCGAGCGGGCGGCCGCTGCATGCCGTGGTGGACGAGGACCAGACGGGCGGTGACTTCGTACGGAACTGTCGGCTGCTCGTGGACCTGCTGCCGCAGCTGGCGCAGCTGGCGGACGACGACGCCACGGTGCTGTCGTGCCGAGAGGCCGCCTATGCGGTGCGCAGAGGTGTGGTGACCGCCGGGGGAGGTCCCTCATGACGATCCGCCGGGGCGAGGACTGGGGCGAGCACGGTCCGCTCGCCGCCTCGGCGCCGGTCTGCCACGACGACGCGTCGGCGGCCGCGGCGCTGTCGTCCCCGACGCAGGGCGCCGCCGGGGTGCCAGAGGTCGGCCTGGTCGGCGGTGACCTGCACCGGACGCTCGGCGGGCCGTCGCGTGGCGAGACCGAGCTCCGCACCGGCATGGGGGTGCGCTACCCGGTCGACCTGATCGAGGTCGAGGCGACCGCTCCGGACGGCTCCGTCACCCTCCACACCGGGCTGGCCCACCTCGAGGTCAGGGGCCGGCGGCGCTTTGCCGGGCACACCGTCGTGGTGATGAACGCTGCGTTCGTGGGTCCGTCCAACCTGGGGCCCCGGTCGCACCCCAACGACGGGCGTCTCGACGTGACGCAGGGGTCGTTGCCTCGGCGGGCCTGGAAGGACGGCCAACGGCGGACCCTGACCGGGACCCACGTGCCGCACCCAGACCTGGCCGAGTCCCGGGTGGCCGAGCTGGTGGTCGAGGACGTGGGCAAGGTCGGCTGGTGGCTCGACGGCGTGAGGATGCCGCCCGCGACGCGGCTCGCAGTCCGCTGCCGGCCCGACGCTGCGGTCGTGGTC
>CAJANQ010000022.1 GCA_903941145.1 uncultured Actinomycetes bacterium | reverse complement strand
GTCACCCTCCGTCCGCAGCTCGATCCGCCGGTTGAGCACGACGAACTCGAAGAAGCTGAATCGTTGCACCGCTGCGCCGATGAACTCGCCGACGGCCTGTGGTCCCATCACCTCGCGCAGTGGAGCGGTGACCGTGTCGAGGTGCAGGACGCAGTCCGGCAGGAACAGGTCCGACAGCTCGGACCAGGCCCGGCGGGTGACCACGTCGGCGTAGGCGTCGGTCAGTCGGGCCACCGCCACGTGGTCGACGGTGTCGCGCAGCTCGTCGTCGGTCGGCGGGGCCATGTCAGCCGTCCCCACCGCCGCTCGCCACGCCGGCGGTGGGCGAGGTGAGCTTGCCGTCGTCGCCGAGCGAGAAGAACCGTCCGCCGCGGGTGGCGAAGTACATCTTCCCGTCCCACATGGCCGGGGTCGCCTCGATGCAGCCGCCCAGGTTGACCGTCCACTTGGGCCGAGGGGCCTTCTTGGGGTCCGGCAGGTCGTAGCCGTGCAGCACGCCCTGGCAGTCACCCTGGACCAGGACGCCGTCGACCCACACGGGCGACTGCCAGGTCGGTCCCGAGAGCTTCAGGCTCCAGAGCTCAGTGCCCGTCGCCCGGTCCACCGCGAAGAGCTTCCCGCCGTTGGTCGGTGCGATCACGGTGTCGCCGACGATGGCGGGCGTGGCCCAGATGCCGGCGGGGTTCGTGCCACGGTCGTCGTACTTCCAGACGAGCGGGTTCTCGGGCTTGGACGGGTCGAGCTTCATCAGCTGGCCGACCTCGGCCGCCCGGGCGTTTGAGCGCTCGTACTCCACCGCGACGTAGAGGAACCCGTCCCCGTCGACGACCACCGATGCGTCCGTGTCGTCACCGGTCCAGAACCGGAACGTGCGCTTCGCCGGCCCCGTGCCCTTTACCACCGGCGACAGGTCCCAGCCCTGGACCAGCCCGCCGCTGTTCGCGAAGTAGACGGTGTTCTTGTAGACGGCGACCGAGTTCTCGATCGACATCTCGTTGGCCCGGTTGCCCCGAAGGTCGCTGATGACCTGCGCGTCCCAGCCGGGCGTGTTGAACGCCATCTTGGGGGCGACGGTGACGAGCTTGTCGGCGCCGTAGCCGCGGTTGAGCTTCACCATGTGGAACTGGCTGTTCTCGCCACCTTCGAGCAGGTAGTCGTCCAGGACCAGCCCCGACCCGTCCCAGTCGTCGTTCCAGAGGGTGGGCGAGACCGCATTGGCGCTCAGCTTCCAGAGCTCGACGGCCTTCCCGGGGCGGTCGATGGCGATGACCCGGTAGTAGTTGTCGCGGCTGCCCGAGTACACGAGCGGGTAGCCGTCGGGGTCGATGGTGACCGAGCCCTTGATGATGTCGCCGGTCGGGAACGGCGGGAGGATGTCCTCGCCGGTCTCCGCGTCCATGAAGTGGATGGCCTTGTCGTACGCACCGAAGACCACCCAGGTCCGGCCGTCGCGCTCGAAGACCGCCGGCTGACCGGTCCAGCCGCCTCCGCACCAGGTCTTGGTCTCGCCCTTGGCGCTCGACTGCGAGCACATGCCGCCGTTCTTCGGGTAGTACCAGCGCACCTTGGGGTTCTGCGGCGCCGGGCCCGAGCCGTAGTAGGTGCGTGTGGGGTTGCCCCGGAAGGTGAGCGTGCCCTTGACCTTCTGCGACCAGGGCCGCCCGAACCCGGCCGGCGGCGAGAGGGTGCCGTCGGGCTTCGGTGCGGTCTGGGCCAGCTTCGAGGCCTTGGTCGGCTTGGCGGTCGTGGTCGTGGAGGCCTTGGTGCCGGCGGTGGTGGTGGTCGTGCTGGCCGACTCGTCGCCGCCGCCGAGCGCACCGGCGACGACCGTGACGAGCCCGAGCAGGACCACGACCGCTGCGCCCCCGACCAGTAGCTGGCGTCGACGGGCGACCTCACTCGACGGAGGAGCGACCGGCCGCCGACGGACGACCCGGTACTCGTCGTGCTCCGGTGGCGGGGACTGGTCAGGCATCGCCCCCATCCTTGCCGCTCCCGACTCCTGGTTGGTGCCCTGTCACCCCGAACTCGTCATCTCCATCCACGCAT
>CAJANQ010000021.1 GCA_903941145.1 uncultured Actinomycetes bacterium | reverse complement strand
GTGCGCCAGATGATCTCGGAGTTCCCGCCCGACTCTGCGGCCGAGGCCGGCGACTCGATCGCCCGCCACGACGTCCGGGACGACCTGGCCCACGTCGACGTGCCGTCGGTGGTCCTCGTGGGCGACGCCGACCGGCTCACACCCCCGGCCCACGCCCGGCTGGTGCGGGACTGCGTGCCCGGCGCCGAGCTGGTGGTGCTGCCCGGCATCGGCCACCAGGTCATGCAGGAGGCGCCGCTCGCCGTGCTCGACGTGCTGACGAAGCTGGAGCGCAGGATCTCGCGCTAGCCGTCCGGCCTACTCGCCGCGCTGACGGATGAGCTCGACCTTCTGGCCCGACGCGTTGGCGTCGTCGCCCTGCTCGTCGAGCAGCGCCAACCGGTCCTTCTCGGCCTCACGGGCGGCCTTCTCGGTGTCCACCCGGGCCAGTGCGGCCTCGGCACCGTGCTCCGAGATGAACTCGGCCCACTCGACCAGCGTCTCCACCATCTCGTCCTCGGGGACGACCGCGACGTTCTTGCCCTTCACGAACAGGTGGCCGCGGTGACGGCCCGCCGCGATGCCCAGGTCGGCGTCCCGCGCCTCGCCGGGTCCGTTGACCACGCAGCCCATCACCGCGATCTGCAGGGGGATCTCACGGTCGGCGAACGCGTCACGGGCAGCGTTGGCCACCGCGATGACGTCCACCTCGGCGCGGCCGCACGACGGGCACGCGATCAGGTCGACGCCGGTGCGCTCGCGCAGGCCGAGCGCCTCGAGCAGCACCTTGCCGGCCCTGGCCTCCTCGACCGGGTCGGCGGTGAGCGAGTAGCGGATCGTGTCACCGATGCCCTCGAGCAGCAGCGCCCCGATCCCGGCGGTGGCCTTGACGATCCCCTCGGGCAGCGGGCCGGCCTCGGTCACGCCCAGGTGGAGCGGGTAGTCGGTGGCCTCGGCCAGCTGACGGTAGGCCTCGACCATGAGCGGCACGTTGGACGCCTTGACCGAGATCTTCACCAGGTCGAACCCGACCTCGTCGAAGTAGGCGATCTCGCTGAGCGCCGACTCGACCATTGCCTCGGGGGTGACCCTGCCGCCGTACTTCTCGTAGAGCTCGGGGTCGAGGGAGCCACCGTTCACGCCGATGCGGATCGGCACACCCCTGTCCTTGGCCTCGGAGGCCACGGCCTTGATGTGGTCCGGCTTACGGATGTTGCCGGGGTTGAGCCGCAGCCCGTGCACGCCGGCGTCGAGCGCGGCGAGCGCCATCTTGTACTGGTGGTGGATGTCGGCGATGACCGGGATCGGGCTGCGCGGCACGATGTGGGCCAGGCCCTCGGCGGCCTCGAGCTCGTTGCACGTGCAGCGCACGATGTCGCAGCCGGCGGCTGCCAGCGCGTAGATCTGCTGGAGGGTGCCCTCGACGTCGGCCGTCTTGGTGGTCGTCATCGACTGCACCGTCACCGGTGCGCCGCCGCCCACCGCGACCTTGCCGACGAAGATCTGCTTCGTCTCGCGACGGGGAATGGTGACGCCGGCGTCCATGGGCGCAGGCTAACCCGGTGCCCTGCGCAGCGGGCTGACGCGGCGCCTAGAGGCTGACGCCACGGGTGACGTCGAGGTACATGGCCATCAGGCCCACCACGACGAGCACCATGACCACGCCGTAGGCCACCGGCAGCATCCTCGACACGTCCGCGATGTGGCGGGTCGTCGTGCGCTTCCGGAGCTCCTGGGCCTTCTCGTAGCACGCGATGACCACGTGGCCGCCGTCGAACGGCAGCAGCGGGATCAGGTTGAACACCCCGATGAAGATGTTGAGCTGGATCATGAAGAGGATCAGGAACGACAGGTTCTCGCTGGTCATCTGTGTGCCCACCATGACCGCGCCCACGATGGAGACCGGGCGGGTCTGGTCGGCCGAGACGGGGGTGTTCTGGGCCAGCGTCGGCGTGGACGCCGGGTCCTTCTCCTCGGCACCTGTCACCGTGCCGCCGACGAACTTGGCGATGTTCGGCGGCCAGGCGAACTTGCCGACCCCGGCGACCGCGCCGCCGACCAGCCGGCCGAACTCGGCCACCGCCGAACCGGCGGCCACGGGGACCGAGCGGGTCTCGAGCACCGGACGGTCACCGACTCCGAGGAACGCGGTGGCCGGGAGCACCTCGACGTCGCTGCCCAGGTCGACGCGGCGGACCTGCTCGCCCGAGGGGCCGGTCGTCGTGACCGCCACCCGTCCGCCCAGCGCCTTCTCGGCCGCCGGGGCCACGTCGTCCAGCGAGGCCACCGGAACACCGGCGATGGCCGTGATGCGGTCGCCCTCGACCAGACCGGCTGTAGCGAGCTCGCCGGACGGACGGACCGCTCCGACCCGCAGGCCGTTGCCGCCGTCGATCACGTCGAGGTCCTCGCCGACGGTACCGACCACCTTGACCCGCCGGGACAGGTCGGCAGTGAGCGTGACCTTCTGGCCGTCACGCAGCACGACCACGGGGACCGGGCCCACCGCAGCGTCCCGGAGCACGCCGCTGAAGTCCTCGAAGCTCGTCACCTTCTGGCCGTCGAACGTCTGGATCTGGTCGCCCGAGCGGATGCCGGCCTCGGCCGCCGCCGAGTACGGCGTGACCCGGTCGACCTGCCAGGCGTCGCCCTTGCCCCAGCCGATGAAGGCGAACTGCACGAACAGGAGCGTGAGGGCGATGGCGAAGTGCATGGCCGAGCCGGCCACGCCCACGCCGAGCCGGGACCGGAAGTTGGCCTGGCGGTAGGTGCGGGGCTCGTCGGCCGGGTCGACCTCGTCCAGGTTGTTCATGCCGACGATGCGGACGTAGGCGCCGGCCGGGATGGCCTTGATGCCGTACTCGGTCTCGCCCCGGTGGAACGACCAGATACGGGGGCCGAAGCCGATGAAGAACTCGGTGACCTTCATGCCCGCCCGCTTGGCGGCGATGTAGTGGCCCAGCTCGTGCAGGAAGATCATGAGCACGACCGACGCGACCACCAGGAGCGCCGGGACGCCGCGGGACACGCCGAGCAGCACGACGGCGC
>CAJANQ010000020.1 GCA_903941145.1 uncultured Actinomycetes bacterium | reverse complement strand
GCTCGCCCAGGTCCGGGCCACCCGCGCCGGCCTGGTGGCCAAGCGCAAGGCCGCGATCACCGGCGTGAGCGAGTTCCCCGACATCAACGAGGAGCCGCTCGAGCGGGCCGGGACCGGGGCCACGTCGGCCGCCGGTGACGGTGCGCTGCCGCTCCCGACGGTCCGCTGGGCCGAGCCGTTCGAGGCGCTCCGTGACGCCGCCGACTCCGCCGGTACCCGGCCCTCGGTGTTCCTCGTGAACCTGGGCCCGGTCGCCGTCCACACGGCGCGGGCCACCTTTGCCAAGAACTTCTTCGAGGCCGGCGGCATCGCCACCACCACCTCGGAGCGAGGCGGCACCACCGGGTTCGCCGACCCGGCCGACGCCGTCGCCGACCTGAACGGCGCCCAGCTCGTCTGCATCTGCTCGTCGGACGCGCTCTACGAGGAGCACGCCCAGGCGTTCGCCGCGGCGCTGAAGTCAGCCGGCGTCGACCGCGTATACCTGGCCGGCAACCCCGGCGACCGGCGCGAGGCAGAGTCCGCCGCCGGCGTCGACGAGTTCGTCCACCTGGGGGTCGACGTGCTCGACGCCCTGACCCGTGCGCACGAGGTGCTCGGCACCCCGCTCACTACTTCGACCGGCAAGGAGGCGGACCGATGAGCCCGTCGTTCAACTTCCCCGACCCCTCGACCGTCCCCCTCCCGGCAGCTGGCGCGTCCGGCGGTCGTGACGCCTGGGAGTCCGCGGCGGCCGTGTCCACCGGCGCGCCGGTCGACCAGCAGGCCTGGACCACTCCCGAGGGCATCGACGTCGCCCCGCTCTACTCCGCGGCCGACACCGCGGGTCTCGACTTCCTGGACACGTACCCGGGGCTGCCGCCGTTCCTGCGCGGCCCGTACCCGACGATGTACGTGAACCAGCCGTGGACGATCCGCCAGTACGCGGGCTTCTCCACCGCCGAGGAGTCCAACGCCTTCTACCGCCGCAACCTGGCCGCCGGTCAGAAGGGTCTGTCGGTGGCGTTCGACCTGGCGACCCACCGTGGCTACGACTCGGACAACCCCCGGGTCTCCGGCGACGTCGGCATGGCTGGCGTGGCCATCGACTCCATCTACGACATGCGCGTCCTGTTCGACGGGATCCCCCTCGACAAGATGTCCGTGTCCATGACCATGAACGGCGCGGTGCTGCCCGTGCTGGCGCTGTTCATCGTCGCCGGCGAGGAGCAGGGCGTCGCCCACGAGCAGCTCAGCGGGACCATCCAGAACGACATCCTCAAGGAGTTCATGGTCCGGAACACCTACATCTACCCGCCGACCCCGTCGATGCGGATCATCTCCGACATCTTCGCCTACACGTCGACGGAGATGCCCCGGTTCAACTCCATCTCGATCTCCGGCTACCACATGCAGGAGGCCGGGGCCACGGCCGACCTCGAACTGGCCTATACGCTGGCCGACGGGCTTGAGTATCTGCGCACCGGCCTCAAGGCCGGCATCGCCATCGACGCCTTTGCGCCGCGCCTCTCGTTCTTCTGGGCGCAGGGCAAGAACCTGTTCATGGAGGTCGCCAAGATGCGCGCCGGCCGTCTGCTCTGGGCGAAGCTGGTGAAGCAGTTCAATCCGCAGAACCCGAAGTCCATGGCGCTGCGCACGCATTCGCAGACCTCGGGCTGGTCGCTCACCGAGCAGGATCCGTTCAACAACGTCGCCCGCACCTGCATCGAGGCCATGGCCGCCACGCTCGGCCACACGCAGAGCCTGCACACCAACTCCCTCGACGAGGCCATCGCATTGCCGACCGATTTCTCGGCCCGCATCGCGCGCAACACCCAGCTCTTCCTGCAGGCCGAGTCCGGCATCTGCAGCGTGGTGGATCCCTGGGGCGGCAGCTACTACGTCGAGAAGCTCACGCACGATCTCGTCGAGAAGGCCTGGGCTCACATCGAGGAGGTTGAGAAGCTCGGCGGCATGGCCAAGGCCATCGAGACCGGCCTGCCGAAGCTCCGCATTGAGGAGGCCGCCGCCCGCCGGCAGGCCATGATCGACTCCGGCCAGGAGACCATCGTCGGCGTCAACAAGCACCGCCTCGAGCAGGAGGACCCGATGGAAATCCTCGAAGTGGACAACAGCGCGGTGCGCGAGGCGCAGATCAAGCAGCTGAAGTCCCTCAAGGCCGCACGCGACAACGCCAAGGTCCAGGCCTGCCTCGCCGCGCTCACCGCCTCCGCCAAGTCGGGCGAGGGCAACCTGCTCGCGCTCAGCATTGAGGCGGCGCAGGCCCGCGCCACCCTCGGCGAAATCTCCGATGCGCTCGAGGTGGTTTACGGCCGCTACAAGGCGCAGATCCGCTCCGTGTCGGGCATCTATAATCGCGCTTTTGCCGGCGGGCACTCCGAGGTGTCGCGCGTCCGCGAAATGGCGGATGCGTTCGCCGCCCGCGAGGGCCGCCGCCCGCGCATCCTCATTGCGAAACTTGGGCAGGACGGCCACGACCGTGGCTCCAAAGTGGTCGCCACCGCGATGGCCGACATGGGTTTCGATGTGGACATTGGTCCGCTCTTCCAGACCCCCGGGGAGGCGGCGCGCGATGCCGTGGAGAACGACGTGCATATCGTGGCGATGAGTTCGCTGGCCGGCGGTCACAAAACCCTGCTGCCGCAGCTTGTCGGGGAGCTGAAGCAGCACGGCCGCGAGGACATTCTGGTCGTCGTGGGCGGGGTTATTCCGGCGCAGGATTACGCCTTTCTTTACGAACACGGTGCCGCCGCGGTTTTTGGCCCCGGCACCCCGGTGCCGCGGTCCGCTGCGGTCTTGCTGGAAAAACTCGGTGCGGGCGGGGTTGACTGAGGCGGCCGCCGGCCGGACAGTCATGCCCGCTGCGCCACCGACTGGTGCGGTG
>CAJANQ010000019.1 GCA_903941145.1 uncultured Actinomycetes bacterium | reverse complement strand
ACGTACCTGCCCACCGCGTCGGCGGGGTGGTGCGGGAACCAGGCGAAGACGAACAGCAGCCAGAGCGCCTGCAGCCGCGCCGGCAGGTACCAGAGCAGAAATGCTGGCCAGCCGAACCCGGTGAGCACCGCAACCAGCAGCACCGCGTGCATGACGAGCCAGAACCGCAGCTGGGCCAGACCGGACTTCCGGTCCATGTCGGCGTTGAACGAACGCCGGACCGACGCAGGGAGGAGCTGGCGTGACGCGGGGACGAAGGCGAGCACCGGCAGGAAGGTGAAGGCGAGCGCCACGCTCAGCCACTTGGCGGGCAGGTTGCGGAGCCGTCCGGCGGTGTAGTGGTCAGGGTCGCGGTCGGGGTCGTTGGTGAAGGCGTGGTGCCGCATGTGCGACGCCCGGTGCGCCTCGTACGAGAAGCCGAGCGGCACCGAGCAGGCCATGCCGACCAGGTTCTCGACCGTGCGCGACCCGGGCCGTCGGCCGCAGATGTTGCCGTGCGTGGCCTCGTGCATCGGCATGTAGAAGGTCGTTGCGATCACGGTGTTGAGCACCAGTCCGAGCCACAGCGGGACCACGCCGGTGGTGCCGAGGACCACCACGCCGACCCAGGCGACGGCGCTGACCAGGAACTCGACCACGATGCGGGTCTCGAACCCGCCCCAGTACTGCGCTGCGGCCGCACGTTCGGCCCGGAGCACCAGTCGACGGTCGTCGCTGCTGGCCGCTCGGTCGGACATGAGGGGGAACGTACCAGAGACACAAACTGTACATGGTGTGCAGTTTGTGTAGGGTTTGCCCCCATGACCCCGACCGCCGTGCGCGAGCCGACCCGGAAGCGGCCGTACTTGCGGCCTGCCGACCGTCGTCGCCAGCTGCTCGACGCCGCCGCCCGCGTGTTCGACCGGGGCGGTCTGGCCGGCATCACCATGGTCGCCGTCGCGGCAGAGGCGGGTGTGAGCCGCCGGCTCGTCTACGACCACTTCGACGACCTCTCGGCCCTCTACGAGGCGTACTTCGACGAGCGGCTCGCCAGGTACCTCGCCGTCGTCGACCGGTCGGCCCTGGACGCCGACGTGGACGTCGTCAGCCCGGTCGCAGTCGGACTGCAGGTGACCTTCCGGCAGTCGCCGGCCGTCCTGGCTGCGGTCGACCTGATCGTGAGGGACACCACCACTCCGGAGCTCGAGGGTCCTCGTCGGCGGCTGCGGGCCCACCTCGAGGAGCGGTGGCTGCCGGTCGTGGACCCCGACGGCGTCGACCCGCAGCTGACGGTTGCGCTCCTGTGGACCGTGCTGTGCAGCGTCCTCGCGCTCGCCAACCAGGTGGCAGCCGGACAGCTCGACGTCGACCGTGCCACTGCGCTCGCCCTGGCCCTTGTCGGACAGACCCCCAACCTGCTGGCGATTGCGTCGGCCGCTACTGAAGAAGGAACGACCCCATGACCTACCGAACCCGTACCTCCCGGAGCTGGCTCCATGCCGGTGCTGCCGCCGTCGTTGCCGGCGTGCTGCTGGCTGGCTGCTCGTCGGGCGACGACTCGGCGACGTCCTCCTCCACGACGGCACCCTCGACCACGGTCCCTGAGAGCAGCATGCGCGGGAAGCGCTACTGCGAGGTGCTGCTCGTGCGGCCCGCCGAGGGCAAGGTCAGCGCGGAGGTCTACAACAGCTACCCGCTCAACGACTGCCCCGAGGCCAAGTGGTCGCAGCTCGACGCCAAGGCCATTGCGGCCGCCGAGGGCGTGCCGGTCGCGCTGCTCAACGGCCCCCGGTTCTGGCTGATGGACCGTGTGAAGAAGCCCGGTGGCGCAGTTGAACTGCCCAAGAAGGACTTCGGTGGCATCGAGATGTACCGGCAGGCGTCGGTCGAGGCCGGCTCGATGGCCGACGCGATGGTCCCGTACCGCCCGAACTCGGTGGACCGGAAGGCCGTCTTCACCTACGACGCCGGCCAGACCGTCTACGAGCTCACCTCGGCGGACGGCACCAAGTACGTGATGCAGACCTGGAGCCAGCAGAAGGACCCGTCGCTCGTCGAGTCCGGGCTGGCCGGCCTGGGGTCGCGGCTCCAGCTGCCTGCGGGCTGGACCTACGCGGCCCGGAAGCTCGCCAAGCCGCTCGTGGTGGACACGACGTCCCAGGCCGCCAGCGTGCTGCAGGACGACCTGGGCAACAGCTACTCGCAGGAGACCGACGGCTGACGGTCCTGGCCTGACCGGTCCGGCTTGCCGCCGAGGGGAGCCTGTGGTCGCGTACGGCCATGTCGGACAGCGCGCAGGAGTGCCATGACCGGGCCGTGGCCCGGGGCGAGGACTACTACTTCGACCCCGACACCGGGCTGCTGGTCATGACCGGCCCGGCGCTCCTGGCGAGAGGGGAGTGCTGCGGCAGCGGTTGCCGCCACTGCCCCTACCCGCCAGCAGCGCAGTAGGGGTCATTCGCAGCCCCGATAGCGCAGGGGTGTGTCGGAGGCCGGTCGTACCCTCTCGGTCGGTCGCACGCGCCGTCACGCGAGCCATCCCGATTTCGAGGGAACTCGCATGCCCAGGCTCTGCCTGCTCGACGGCATCGTCATCTGGATCAACACCAGAGACCACCTCCCACCGCACTTCCATGCCCGTCACAGCGGCGACGAGGTCCGAATCAGGCTGGACGACTTGGCGGTGATGTCGGGACGCCTGACACCCGGCAGACAACGACTCTTGATGCGGTGGGCCGCTATCCATCGCGACGCGCTCGTGCGAAACTGGGACCTTGCTCGGCGGGGTCTCCCGCACGAGCCGATCGCTCCGAGCCTCGAGGAGGACAGCTGATGGCACACGAACAGGTGGACATCACGTCAATCAAGCTGCTCGGCGGACACCGGGTGGAGCTGACCTTCGACGACGGCGCACAGTGCCAGCGGGACCTGCGGCACCTGTTGACAGGTCCTGTGTTCGAGGCGATCTGCACGGACCCGGCAGAGTTTGCGAAGGTCGCGGTCGACCCCGACCTGGGAGTGCTCTGCTGGCCCAACGGTGCCGACATCGACGCCGAACTCCTTCGCTACGACGACCTGTGGGGGTCGGCGGCCGGCTTGGCGCCCAGCGCCTGACCTTCGGCCCGGAACGACGAATGGGGCCCTGCCGAAGCGGGGCCCCTCTCGAACATCAACTGGGTCAGCTGGGGGTGTCCCAGCTGACGGTGACCTCGGCGCGTCGGCCGGTGGGGCCGGGGACGGGGTAGCGGCCGCCGGTGGTGCCGGAGTAGCTGGCCCAGAGCCGTCGCTTCTGGAGGTCGCGGGTCACGAACGCGGTCCGGTT
>CAJANQ010000018.1 GCA_903941145.1 uncultured Actinomycetes bacterium | reverse complement strand
GGACGAATGTCGCGCTGCCGGCGGGCAGGTGCTCCGGACGGAGCGCTGCTACGGCGGTGAGACCGACGGTGTGGACGTGCTGCTGACCGTAGAGCTGGCCCAGGTGGACGTGCGCACGAACGTGGACGTCCCAGAGGTGGACGATGACGGCGTGCCGTACGCCGACTCGCCTCCCACGACGCCGACCCCGACGGTCGGCTAGCGCCGAGGCTGCTCAGTCCAGCAGGACCGGCAGGTTCCGCTCGGTGAACACCTCGGCCGGCAGATCCTCGGTGAACCAGCGGTAGACGCCGCGGCGGGTGCGGACCAGGTTGTCCACCATCTCGTCGAGCATGGCGACGGCTGGCACCGTGAGGGACCCCATGTAGTGCCGGGCCTCGGCGGTCTGTCGCAGCGGGACGCCGTAGACGTCGCGGTAGAAGTCGATCGCCCACGGCTCGACCAGCATGCAGAAGCCCTCGGCCCCAGTCAGCAGGGCGAAGCGCACGGCGGAGCGGTGCAGCTCGTTGGCCACGCCGAGCCCGCGCAGCGTGGCGCGGACCGCCAGGGAGCCGATCTCGACGAGCGGACCGTCGGTCACTGGAACGTTGGCGGCGAACTTGCCGATCGGCAGTTCCTCGTACCGGCCGGGGATCGTCCGGGCGGCACCGACCGGGCGGGAGTGGTCGGAGATGACGTGCAGCGTGCTGCCGTGCCGGTATCGGTCGATCTCCTCGACCCAGCCACGGGGCGACTCGTCGCAGAACTCCGACACCCGGAACACGTCGTAGATGAACCGCTCGGCCTCGTCCCACCGCCCGAGGTCGAGCTCGTCGACCAGCCGGAGCGAGAGCGCGGGGTCGCACGGTTCGGGCCGGAAGGCATCGACCGCGTCGTCGATCACGGCGATCTCGTCGCTGGTACGCGCCGACGGACGTCCGTGGTCGGGTGGGAGCGAGATCGTCTCGATGGTGGCCAACGCGCCGTTCCTTCCGGCACGCCCTCCCCAGCAGCACCGTCCGGTGCAGGGCCTGCGGAAAGTGCAGCACACCTCGCGCGCGGGGGCAAGGACCATGGTCAAGGTTCAGGTGAACAGTTGTGGGCGATTCGACTTCCCGCAGCGGGGTCGGGTCGGACTAGGTTCGCCGCGTGCTCAAGCTGGTGCTGCCCAAGGGCTCCCTGGAGAAGGCGACGATGGAGCTGTTCGACGCAGCTGACCTCGGCGTCCGACGTGGGTCTGCCGTCAACTACAAGGCGTCGATCGACGACCCTCGGATCGAGTCGGTGCGCATCCTGCGGCCGCAAGAGATCCCGACCTACGTGGCCGACGGCCTGTTCGACCTTGGGATCACCGGCCGGGACTGGGTCGAGGAGACCTCGTCCGACGTCGTGAGCCTGGGCGAGCTGCAGTACTCGAAGGCCACCACCAACCCGATCCGTGTCGTACTGGCCGTGCCGGGCGACTCTCCGGTGGAGCAGGTCGCCGACCTCCCGGCCGGCGTGAGGGTCAGCTCCGAGTACCCCGAGCTGACCAAGCGGTTCTTCGCGGAGCGCGGCGTCGACGCCGACATCCGACTCTCCTACGGCGCCACCGAGGCCAAGGTTCCGGACATCGTGGACTGTGTCGTGGACATCACCGAGACCGGGTCGGCCCTCAAGGCCGCAGGGCTCCGCATCCTCGACACGATCCTCGTCTCCTACACCGAGCTGGTCGCCAACCCAGAGGCCTACTCGGACCCGGAGAAGCGTCACTCAATGGAGCAGGTCATGACGCTCCTGCAGGGCGTCCTGGAGGCCCGCGGCAAGGTGCTCGTGAAGCTCAACGTCTCGCCCGACTCGCTCGACGACGTGATCGCTGCGCTCCCGGCGCTCAAGACCCCGACGGTCAACGAGCTCTACAGGGGCGCCGGCTACGCGGTCGAGACGGTCGTGCCCAAGAACGAGATCAACGTGCTGATCCCGGCCCTCCGCGACGCCGGGGCGACCGACATCATCGAGCTCCCGATCTCCAAGATCGTCCACTGACCGTCGACGTCCGGACCATGGCGACCCGACCGATCCTCCGAGGCACCGTGACGGCGTTCTCGGACGACAACGGCCTAGGCGAGGTCACGGGCGAGGACGGGGGAGTGCACCCGTTCCACTGCACGGCCATCTCCGACGGCACACGGACGGTCGGTGCGGGGACCCCGGTGACCTTCGAGCTGGTGCCGGCGCACCACGGGCGGCTCGAGGCCCGGCCCGTGACGCCGCTCGGCTAGCGGTCAGCCCGCGTCGCCGTCCGCGACAGGCGCCACCTCGGGCTCGACCCCGACGGCGTCGTCGTGCTCCTGCTTGAGGCTCACGAAGATCTGCTTGAGCTGGCCCGACATGGCAGCAGCCGGCTCCTGGTTGGGGCCGAGCTGGTCGCCGACCGACTCGACGATCGCGTCGATCGCCGTGATCATCGTGGCGGCGTCAGAAAACTTGGGCGGGTCCGACTCGAGGTAGGCGGCGGTCTGGTCGCCCATGGCCTTGAGCCAGTTCACCAGGTGCGCCGCAGCCGGTGCCTCGGCGAGCTGGGCGCGCATGGCCGCCTCGGCCTCGATGGCCTGCGCCATCTGGGCACGGTCCTCGGGGGACAGCGCTGCGAGCTCCTGCTCGAGCTGGGCCCGGGCCTCGGGCGGGAGGGAGGCAAGGGGTACGCCGTTGGCGGCAGCGACGAGTTCGATCAGCTCGTCCACGCCCGGGCCGTCGTCGCTGGTCGAAGGCGCAGCAGCCTGCCGGTTCACCGGTCGTTCGCCGTCAGGGGTCCAGAGGCTCATGGTCGCTCCCGTCCGTACCGCTGCAGCACCGGTCGTTCCGATGCGGCCCTGCGGAGGATCGGCTGGTACGGTACTCCCCGACAACCGAGTAAGTGGGCTCCCGCCCCTCCCGGCCACGTCCGACCTACGTCGAACAGTGCGACCAGGACCATCCTGCCACCGGGGGTGGCGCACCGCGAACAGCGGTGAAGGCGGGTGCGTGCGCACCCGCCCGTTTCGTTTTCGGGCCATGCACACGGCTCATGACCTACGGTGGTCGTCCAAGACGTAATGGGCACGATCCCTGTGGAAAGGAACGTGGATTGAGGAGTGACCAGCTATAGCTACGCCATCGAGTGACGAGCATCGGGTCAACGACCGGATCAGGGCCCGCGAGGTCCGACTGATCGGTCCGGACGGGGCCCAGCTGGGGATCAAGCCGCTTCCCGAAGCGCTGACGATCGCCCGCGAGATGGAGCTGGACCTAGTGGAGGTGGCCCCCGAGGCCAGCCCGCCGGTGTGCAGGATCATGAACTTCACGAAGTTCAAGTACGAGGCGCAGCAGCGGGCGAAAGAGTCTCGCAAGAAGGCCACGAACATCGTCGTGAAGGAGATGAAGTACCGCCCGAAGATCGGCGGCGGCGACTTCGACACCAAGACCCGCAAGGTCGCCCAGTTCCTGGGCGAGGGTCACAAGGTGAAGATCACGATCATGTTCCGGGGCCGGGAGATGCAGCACCCCGAGCTGGGTCGACGCATCCTCGACCGTGTGGCCGAGGAGGTCGCCGACGTGGGACGGGTGGAGATCATGCCCAAGCAGGACGGCCGCAACATGACGATGGTTCTGGGTCCCGAGAAGAAGGCCCAGCCAAAGCCGAAGCCGCAGGCCGAGCCGGCCAGCACCCCGCCCACAGCACCAGAGGCCGCTGCCGAGCCCGCACCCGCGGACCCGGCCGAGACCGACTGAACCAGGAACGACAGACAGGAACCACCATGCCGAAGATGAAGACGCACTCCGGTGCGAAGAAGCGTTACAAGGTGACCGGCACCGGGAAGATCACCCGACGCAAGGTCAACAAGAGCCACATCCTCGAGAAGAAGCCGTCCAAGCGGAAGCGCCGCCTGTCCGGCAGCGCCGAGATCACCGGTGGCGACCGGGCCCGTGCCCGTCGCCAGCTCGGGATCTGAGCGGACCGCAAGTACAGGCATCTGAGACGAGAACGAAGGAGCAGTCATGGCACGTGTGAAGCGCGGCGTCCACGCCAAGAAGAACCACAAGGCAGTCCTGAAGAAGGCCAAGGGCTACTACGGCAACCGGAGCCGTTCGTTCCGGGCCGCCAACGAGGCCGTCATGCACGCGGGGCAGTACGCCTTCCGCGACCGTCGCGCCCGCAAGGGTGAGATGCGCAAGCTGTGGATCCAGCGGATCAACGCGGCCTGCCGTCTGCATGGCACGAGCTACAGCGTGTTCATCAACGGTCTGAAGCTGGCCGGCGTCGAGATGGACCGCAAGGTCCTCGCCGACCTGGCCGTCCGCGACGACGCAGCATTCGCCGCACTCGTCGAGGTCGCCACCGCCGCAGTCGCTTCGGCGCCCAAGGCCGAGGTGGCCAGCTGAGCCAGGGTCGCCCTGACGGACTTGCTGAGCTGCGGCGCCTTGCGAGGCGCCGCAGTTCGCGTTCCGAGCAGGGTCGCTACCTGGTTGACGGCCCGGTCCTCCTGTCCGAGGCGCTCGCCGCGGGGATTGAGCTCGACGGCGTGTACGTCGAGCCCGCTGCATCGGACGATCCCGCCGTGCGCGCGGCCGGAGCCGCCGGGGTGCCGGTCCACCCGGTCCCCGAGGGCGCGCTCAAGAAGGTGCTCGACCTGGTCACGCCGCAAGCCGTCGTCGCGGTGGCCCGAGCCGTGGTGGCGACCCTGGACTCGGTGGTGGCTGCTGCGTCGGCCGCCGGTGCGCCGCTGCTGGTGCTCGTGGAGCTGCAGGACCCGGGTAACGCCGGGACCCTGGTCCGGGTGGCCGAGGCCGCCGGCTGTGCCGGAGTGGTCCTGACCGAGCGCTCGGTCGACCTCTACAACCCCAAGTCGGTCCGTGCCACCGCCGGCTCGTTGTTCCGGGTGCCGGTCGTGCAGGACGTCACGGTCGACGCCGTGCTCGCCGCGTGTGCCGCGGCGGGGGTGCCGACGCTGGCCACCGTGGCGGTGGATGGCACCGACCCTGAGTCGTCGCCGCTCGACGCGGCGGTCGCGGTCCTGCTCGGCAGCGAGGCCCACGGGCTCGCCGCCGAGCTCGTAGCGCGGGCCGACGCCCGGGTGACCATTCCGATGGTCGGCAAGGTCGAGTCGCTGAACGCCGGGGTCGCCGGCGCCGTGCTGGCGTTCGAGGCCGCCCGACGTCGTCGTGACAAGGACGCGGAATGACTTACGGGCACCGGTGGCCGGTGGGCCAGAATGTCGGGTCCGTCCCGCCCGGGGCGGTCCTGGACCAGAGCAGGAGCGTGTGATGGCGGACGAGGTGTCCCAGCTGGCCGACGAGGGCGTGGCCCGTGTCGCCGCTGCCGCGGATCCCGCCGCCCTGCACGAGCTCGAGCTCGAGCTGCTGGGCAAGAAGTCGCAGCTGACCGCCGTCAAGGCGACCATGAAGGACCTGGACCCGGAGCAGCGCAGGACCGTCGGGGCCGCGCTCAACTCCGCTCGCCAGCGGCTCGAGGAGGCCGTCGCCGCCCGGCGCGCCGAGCTCGACGCGGCGGCCCGCCGCGTGCAGCTCGAGGCCGAGCGCCTGGACCTCTCCGAGCACCTTGGTCGGGCCACGGTCGGCCATGCCCACCCGATCACGCAGACCTGGGAGCGCCTCGAGGATGTCTTTGTCGGCATGGGCTACCGGG
>CAJANQ010000017.1 GCA_903941145.1 uncultured Actinomycetes bacterium | reverse complement strand
GAGTTCGTCGAGGGCGACTCCGACCCCGTGCTGCGCCGGCTCGAGGCGGAGATGGCCGCGGCGGCCGAGGCCCACGAGTTCGAGCAGGCCGCCCGGCTGCGGGACCGACTGGCGTCAGTGCGGCGCACGGTCGAGAAGCAGCAGATGGTGGGGGACCGCGACGAGCAGTTGGACGTCGTCGGCGTGGTGGAGGACGAGCTCGAGGCCGCTGCCCAGGTGTTCCACGTGCGGCACGGCCGGGTGGTCGGCCGCAACGGGTTCATCCTCGACAAGGTGATGGACCTCACCCCGGAGCAGACCATGGCGGCGGTGCTCGACCAGCTGTACGGCGACGAGCCGGTGCTCGGCTACCCCCGCCACGTGCTGGTCCCGACGCTGCCGGAGGACACCGAGGTCTACGAGGAGTGGCTGGGCGAGATGCGCGGCACCAGGGTGGCGATCCGGGTGCCCCAGCGCGGGGCCAAGCGCGAGCTCGCCGAGACCGTCACCCGCAACGCCGAGGAGACCTTCACCCGGCACCGTCTCAAGCGCGCGGCCGACCACAACAGCCGGGCCAAGGCGCTCAACGACCTGCAGGAGGCCCTCGGTCTTCCCGAGGCCCCGCTGCGGATCGAGTGCTACGACATGAGCCACCTGCAAGGGTCCGACTACGTGGGCTCGATGGTGGTGATGGAGGACGGCATCCCGCGCAAGGGCGAGTACCGGCGGTTCAAGGTGCGCGAGGTTCCGGGCAACGACGACTTCGCCGCCATGGAGGAGGTCCTGACCAGACGTCTCCGCAACTACCTCGAGGAGCAGGAGCTCCCGCCCGGCGAGCGCGGCCGGTTCGCCTACCCGCCGCAGCTGCTGCTCGTCGACGGCGGCAAGGGCCAGCTCGGCGTGGCCGTCAAGGTCCTGGCCGAGCTGGGTCTCACCGAGAAGATCCCGGTGGCCTCGTTGGCCAAGCGGTTCGAGGAGGTCTACCTCCCTGGCCGGTCCGAGCCGGTCGAGCTGCCGCGTGGGTCCGAGGGGCTGTTCATGCTGCAGCGGCTGCGCGACGAGTCCCACCGGTTCGCCATCAGCTACCACCGGCAGCTCCGCGACAAGCGCATGACGCGGTCGGTGCTCGACGGGATCCCCGGCCTGGGCGACACGCGGCGTACCAAGCTCGTCAAGCAGTTCGGCGGTGTGCGCGCCGTCCAACGCGCCTCGCTGGAGGACCTGCTCGAGGTCACGTGGCTGCCCGAGGCGGTGGCACACACCGTCTACGAGCACCTGCACCCCGAGGCGGCCCGGAGCGCGACGACCGACGAAGGTGCAGGGTCCGACGATGGATGAGGTCTGGGAGGCGCAGGCCGACTGGTGGCAGGCGCGCTTCACCCGTGGCGTGGACGCCGAGTACACCCAGCAGATCCTGCCGCTGCTGGCCGAGCGGCTCGCGGGCGCAGAGGTCGTCGTCGACGTGGGCTGCGGCGAGGGGCAGGTAGCGCGTCCTGCGGCGGCGGCCGGCGCCGTGGTGGTCGGCGTCGACGGCTCGGCGGCCCAGCTGGCCGAGGCGGCGCGTCGCGGCGGGGGAGTGCGCTACGTCCGTGGGTCCGCCACCGGCGTCCCGCTCCGTGACGCCGCAGCCGACGCGGTCGTGCTCTGCCTGGTCGTCGAGCACGTCGGTGACCTCGGGGCGCTGGTCGACGAGGTCGCCAGGGTCGTGCGGCCCGGCGGCACTGCGCTCGTGGTCATGAACCACCCGCTGCTGCACTCGCCCGACTCCTGCTGGGTGGACGACTGGGGCCCCGACGGCGAGGCCGAGTGCTACTGGAGGGTCGGCCCCTACCTGCCCGAGGCCGTCCTCGACGAGGAGGTCGACCCCGGCGTCGTGGTGCGCTTCTGGCACCGGCCGCTCTCGGCCTACGTGAACGCCTTCTCCGCCCGGGACCTGCTGGTGGCCGAGATGGTCGAGCCGAGCCCGCCCGAGGACTTCCAGGTCGTCCTGTCGGACCCGGCCATGGCGGCAACGATCCCTCGGCTCCTGCTGCTCCGTCTGACCAAGGTCTGAGCCGGCCCACCCGACGAACCGGGCCCGGACGCGAAGAAGGGGCACCGCCGAAGCGGTGCCCCTCCGTTCAGACTGCTGGGATCAGCAGCCCTCGCTCGGGGCGGTGACGACACCGTCGATCACGTGGATCGTGCCGTTGGAGCCCTTGATGTCGGTCTTGACGATCTTGGCGCCACCGAAGGTCAGGTTGCCCTCAGCGTCCTTCTCGACCTTGACCTTGCCACCCAGGGTCTCGACGCAGGTGCCGGCGGCAGCGGTGGCCGCAGCAGCGTCGACGTTGCCGGAGATCACGTGCAGCTTGAGCACGTCGGTCAGCTTGCCCTGGGGGTCAGCCTTGAGCGCCTCGACGGTGGCCGGGTCGACCTTGCCGAACGCCTCGTTGGTGGGGGCCATGACCGTGAAGGGGCCCTCGCCGCCGAGGGTCTCGGCCAGGCCAGCAGCGGTGACGAGCTCGACGAGCGTCGAGAAGTCCGGGTTGCCAGCGGCAATCGCGACGATGGTCTCGGAGCCAGCCTCTTCGGTGGTCTCTTCAGCCATCTCCTCGACGGTGGTGGTGGTCGCACCAGCGTCCTCGGACGAGTCGTCCGACGAGCAGGCCGAGGCGACGAGGCCGAAGCCCATGAGAAGAGCGACGGACGTCGCCAGGAACTTGCTGCGCATTGCTGTCTCCGTTTTCTTCCGGCGAACCGGAGCTGGGGAACCTTGGTGAGGGAATTGGTCCCTCACCCTTAGGAAGCGGACGAGGCGAGCAGCTGAGCCGCTCGCCTCGGTCCTTGGGGTGTGTTGGGGGGATATCTCTAGGGGAGAGTGACCCGTTCAACAGGGGGCCACCCCCCAGATGTTCCCGATTCCGCCCTCAAACTGAAATTCTTCATAGATGGCTAGGTTGTGGCGGTGGAGTTCCTAGTGATCACAGGGCTGTCGGGCGCAGGTCGCTCGCAGGCCAGCAACTCGCTCGAGGACCTGGGCTGGTTCGTCATCGACAACCTGCCCGCCGAGCTGATCCCGAAGGTCGGTGAGCTGGCCCGGTTCCAGGCCGGCGAACCTGCCCCCGTGGCGCTGGCGGTCGGCGCCGGCCGCGACCTTGACGCAGTCGGCCCGGCGCTCGCCGAGCTGCGAGCCACCGGTGCCCGGGTCCGCACACTCTTCCTCGACGCCAACAACGCCACGCTCGTCCGCCGCTACTCCGACTCCAAGCGCCGCCACCCTCTGCTGGAGCAGGCGGGCTCGCTCGAGGAGGCCATCGACGAGGAGCGCCGCCGGCTCGAGCCGATGCGCGAGCAGGCCGACGTCGTGATCGACACGTCCGAGCTCAACGTCCACGACCTGCGCCGCCGCATGGTGGAGCACTTCGGCGAGGCCGCCGGCGGGTCCACCACCCAGGTGACCGTCATGTCGTTCGGGTACAAGCACGGCGTTCCGCCCGACGCCGACCTGGTGATCGACTGCCGCTTCCTGCCCAACCCGCACTGGGTCGAGGACCTGCGGCCGCTGACCGGGCTCGATCCCGAGGTGCGCGACTACGTGCGCAGCTTCGAGATGACCGGCAAGTTCCTGGACCAGCTCTTCCCGTTCCTGGACCTGCTGCTCCCGGCCTACGTCGAGGAGGGCAAGTCGGTGCTGACCATCGCGTTCGGCTGCACCGGCGGGCACCACCGCTCGGTCTCGATCGCCGAGTGGACCGCCGAATGGCTGCGCGACGAGGGCGTGGCGCGGGCGCTGATCGGGCGCTGGCGTCTGACCGGCGACTACGCCGACCTGGCCGAGACCGACCGCTTGCTGCGCCGCGGGATCGCGGCGGCGCCAGATCCCGCCGGACCGGTGCTGACGCAAGCGAT
>CAJANQ010000016.1 GCA_903941145.1 uncultured Actinomycetes bacterium | reverse complement strand
GTTCGGCCGCGACCTCGGCCAGCCGGGCCGCGCGCTCGCCGCCCTTTCGGGGCAGGAACCCCTCGAAGCAGAAACGGCCCGAGCCGTCGAGCAGTCCACTCGCCACGGCCGCCACCGCACCTGCGAACGGGCCGGGGACGACCTCCACGGTCACGCCCTCGGCCGCGGCGAGCGCCACGGTGCGGCCACCGGGGTCGGACAGTCCGGGAAGCCCGGCGTCGCTCACGACCGCCACGGTCTCCCCCGCGGCGGCACGGGCCACCAGGCGGGGCGCCTCGGCGGCCTCGGCGTGGTCGTCGAGCCGGACGAGGCGGGGCGACGTCAGGCCCAGGAGCTGGAAGAGCCGACCTGTGCGGCGGGTGTCCTCGCACGCCACGACGTCGGCCGACGTGAGCGCCTCGGCAGCGCGGGGCGACATGTCGCCCAGGTTCCCGATCGGCGTCCCGACCACCACGATCTTCCCGGCCACCGAAGTCCCTACTTGATCTCGAGGGTGTCACCGGGGCGGACGCCCCAGTGGGCCATCTGCCCGGCCTCGGCCTCGACCGCCATGCGGGCCGACCAGCACGGCAGCGACACCCGGTTGGCCTGCACGGTCTGCACCCGGAGGACCCGGCCAGCCTCGTCGAGGTAGGCGACGTCGATGGGGAACTTCATGCCGACGGTGTGGACGGAACGGACCGGCAGGCACATGACGCCGTCGACACCGTCGCGCCCCAGCAGGCCCCGACGACGTTCGGCGCGGGACGCGGCGACCTCGGCGGACGCCAGCACCTTTCCCTCATGGACCAGCCACGGCACGGGGACATCCTCACACGCGGAGCGGCGCTCGGCCATGGCCGGCACCCCGCGGCGTGCTGGGGTCACACGTTGAACCGGAACTCCATGACGTCGCCGTCAGCGACCTCGTAGTCCTTACCCTCGACCCGGAGCGTGCCCGCGTCGCGCGCCGCGGACCACGACCCAGCCTCGAGCAGTTCCTGCCAGTCGATGGTCTCGGCCCGGATGAAGCCCCGCTCGAAGTCGGTGTGGATCACGCCGGCGGCCTGCGGGGCCCGGTACCCGGCGCGGAACGTCCAGGCCCGCGACTCCTTCTCGCCGGTCGTGAAGAAGGTGCGCAGGCCCAGCATGGCGTAGGCCCCGTGGAGGAACTGCGGGAGGGCGCCGTCGCCCATGCCGAGCGCCTCGAGCATCTCGGTGCGCGACTCGGGGTCGAGCAGGGCGGCCTCGGCCTCGAGCTGGATGCAGAGGCCGACGACGGTGTCCTGGGCGGGCACTCCGGCGATGGTGCCCATGGCCTGCCGAACCGGCTCGAGCAGCGGCTCGGGGTCCTCGAGCTGGCCCTCGTCCAGGTTGACGAGCGCCATTGCCGGCTTGGCGGTGAGCAGGAAGAACGGCTTGAGGAGCGCCCGCTGCTCGGCGGAGAGGTCGGAGCGGTAGAGCGGGGTACCGGCCTGCAGGTGCGCCATCGCGGCGTCCATGGCGGCCACCTCGTCGGCCAGGGTCTTGTCGGCCCGGGCGGCCTTGCGCCGCTTCTCGATCTGCTTCTCGACCGACTCCAGGTCGGCGTAGACCAGCTCGACCTCGAGCGTGCCGAGCTGCTCGACCGGGTCGTGGGAGCCGGGGACGTCCGCGTCCTCGAAGGCCCGCAGCACGAACACGATCGCGTCGACCTCGCGGATGTGGGACAGGAACCGGTTGCCCAGGCCCTCGCCCTGTGCCGCGCCCTCGACGAGGCCGGCGATGTCGACGAACTGCACGGCGGCGGGCACCACCGACTTGGACTGGCTGATGGCGGCCAGCTGGTCGAGTCGGGTGTCGGGCACCTTGGCCACTCCGACGTTGGGCTCGACGGTCGCAAAGGCGTAGGGCGCGGCCAGCGCACCGCCGCCGGCGAGTGCGTTGTAGAGGGAGGACTTGCCTGCGTTGGGCAGGCCGACGAAACCGAATCGTTCCACGGGTCACCTGGGGTCGAGGGGCGTGGGCAGGCTAGCGGCGGAGCACCGCGAGCACCCGGGGGCCCGTCAGTGGTGGTAGGTCGGCGGGTGGTCGTCCGGCCGCGGCAGCGGCGACTCGAGCGAGTCGAGCCAGGCCACCGACTGCTCGACCGCGGTCAGCAGCAGGCGGGCGAGGTCGGGCGAGAACCCGGCGCGCACCACGACCCGCATGATCGTGCGGTCCTCGCAGTCCGGCGGCAGCGGGTAGGCAGGGACCAGCCAGCCGCGCTCGCGCAGGGCGCGGGACAGGTCGTGCAGGTCCCAGTTCGTCACGGACGGCGCCAGCTCCCACGCGAACACCGGCAGGTCGGTGCCGTCGGACAGCAGCTCGAACTGCGGCATCGCGCCGATGGCCGAGGACAGGAACACCGCAGAGTCCTGGGCGGCCTGCTGGACCTTGCGGAACCCCTCACGGCCGTAGCGGACGAACGTGTAGTACTGCAGCAGCACCTGGGCGCCGGGCCGCGAGAAGTTGAGCCCGAACGTGGGCATGTCGCCGCCCAGGTAGGACACGTGGAACACCAGGTCCTCGGGCAGCAGGTCGGCGGTGCGCCAGACCACCCAGCCAACGCCGGGGTACACGAGCCCGTACTTGTGGCCCGAGGTCGAGATGGAGTGCACACGGGGCAGGCGGAAGTCCCACACCAGGTCGGGCTGCAGGAACGGGGCGACGAACCCGCCCGACGCGGCGTCGACGTGCAGCGGCACGTCCGGGCCGCCGCCCGCCGCGAGCTGGTCGAGCGCCGCGGCGATCTCGGCCACCGGCTCGTAGTCGCCAGTGAACGTCGAGCCCAGGATGGCCACGACACCGATGGTGTTCTCGTCGACGTAGGGGAGCATCGACTCGGCGCTCAGCAGGAGGTTGCCGTCGGCCACCGGCACGTAGCGCGGCTCGACCTCCCAGTAGTTGCAGAACTTCTCCCACACCACCTGCACGCCGGCGCTCATGATCATGTTGGGCGCCTCGGTCGACTTGCCCTCGGCCCGCCGGGCCGCCTGCCAGCGACGCTTGAACGCCATGCCGGCGAGCATGCAGGCCTCGGACGAGCCGATGGTCGAGGTGCCCGCCGTGGTCTCGGCCTCGGGCGAGTTCCACAGGTCGGCGACGATCCGGACGCACCGCTCCTCGATCGCCGCGGTCTGCGGGTACTCGTCCTTGTCGATCATGTTCTTGTCGACGGTCTCGGTGTAGATCTTCAGCGCCTGGGGCTCCATCCACGTCCCGACGAAGGTCGCCAGGTTGAGCCGCGAGTTGCCGTCGAGCATCGCCTCGTCGTGCACGAGCTGGTACGCAGCGTCGGCGGACAGCTGACCGTCAGGGATGCTGAGGAGCGGGACGAGCCCGTCGCCGCCGGGTGCGACCCGGGGGTCGACCTGCACGTGGTGCTCAGGTCCTGCGGTGCGTCGTCCGGTCCACTTGGTCATCGGTCTGCCCTCCTGGGCTGGTGGTTCTCCGGGTCGGGCGGTGCGGACTGGAGCCGCGGGTGCCTGACCCGGTAGGTTCACGACCCTATGTCGAAGCGCACCCAGAAGAAGAAGGCCAACGCGCGTCGCAAGAAGGCCAACCACGGTCGCAAGCCCAACATGGGCCGCAACTCCTGACCCTGGCGCCCTCGAGCGACCCAGCCAGTCAGAAGTCGTCAGTCAGCCGGTGGCCTCGTGAGGTCCTCCGGCACTGCGTAGATCAGTGGAGTGGTCAGGACTGATGCCAGTCCCTTGACGACCACGTTGGCCCAGACGACCGAGACCGCCACGGACAGGGGCAGCACCCCGCCGAAGGCGATGGCCACGAACACCACGGAGTCCACCGGGATGGACACCGCGTTGGAGGCCAGCACGCGCCCCCACTGCGCCCTGTGCCCGAACCTCCGCACGTAGCGGTGGTACACCTCGGTGTCGATCATCTCCGCGATGACCTGGGCGACGATCGAGCCCAGCGTGATGCGCAGCACCGGGGTGAGCACCGGCCCGAACCACTCCTGTGCGGGCGTCGTGACCGACGGGTCGCCCGGCAGCACCGCAGTGGCCCAGAGCCCCAGTGCCAGCAGGACGTTGAGCCCGGCGGTCGCCACGATGACGGTCCGGGCCACGCGCCGGCCGCCGATCTTGTGGACCAGGTCGCGCAGCGTGAAGGTGAGCGGGTACGTGAGCGTGCCGGCGTCGATCGCGAAGGTCGCCCAGGTCGGGCCGATCCGCAGGATCCTGGCCGACATGACGTTGGCCATGATCGAGGCGGCCACGTAGCCGGCGGTCGCGAGCAGCAGCCAGGTGGTGGCCCGCTGGCCGAGCAGGAGCGTGCCGGTGCCGAACTCGGCCGGGTCCGACAGCGCCGGGTCCGAGGGTGGTCCGTCCGCGTCCCTCGGGGTGGCGGTGGCGCCGGGCTCGGTCACGGCCTGTGACGCTAGTCGGGATGACGCGACGGCCCGCAGGCGTTGGGACCACCGTGAGTACCTCCCTCGTCTGGTTCCGTCGTGACCTCCGCCTGACCGACAACCCGGCCTGGGACGCCGCCACCGCGGCGTCCGACAGGGTGGTCGCCCTCTTCGTGGTGGACGCGCTCCCGGTCGCCCAGGCCGGCGGCCGGCGGCGCGACCTGCTCGCCGCCCACCTGACGGCACTCGACGCCGAGCTCCGTTCCCGTGGCGGCGGGCTGCTCGTCCGGCGCGGCCGGCCCACCGAGGTCGTGGCCGACGTCGTGGCGGCGACCGGTGCCAGCGAGGTGCACCTCAACGGCGACGTGTCTGGCTACTCGGTGCGCCGGGACGATGCGGTCGCACGGGCCATCGGCGACGGGGTCCCCCTCCACACCCACTGGGGGACGCTCCTGCGACCGCCCGGCTCGGTCCGGTCGGCCGGGACCGGCGCCGTGCACAAGGTCTTCACCCCGTTCTGGAAGGCGTGGGCCGACACGCCGCTCGACGCCTGGCCCGAGCCCGGTGACGGCGCGCCCTGGCTGCCAGAGGGGCTGGGCGAGGACCTGCCCGTCGCGGCCGGTGAGCCGGTCATGGCCGGGGGCGAGGC
>CAJANQ010000015.1 GCA_903941145.1 uncultured Actinomycetes bacterium | reverse complement strand
GCGACCCGCAGGACCTCGCCGTTGTTCACGTGCCTCACGTTGCCGTTCTGGGCCCGTAGCCGGGTCGAGCTGAGCGTGATGCGTTCCACCGTGCCGACTGCGCCGACGCCCAGGTCGACGACGTCGCCGACGCCGTAGCGGTCCTCGACCACCACGAACCAGCCGGCGAGCAGGTCACGGATGAGCGTCTGGGCGCCGAAGCCCAGGGCGACGCCGATGACACCGGCGCTCGCGAGGAACGCCTTCCAGCCAACCCCGAGCACCCCGAGGATGCAGCCCAGTGCGATCAGCACGACGGTCCCCGTGGCCACCGACCGGGCGACGTAGGAGATGGTCTCGGCCCGGGCCTGGCTGCGGCCGTGGCGGTCGGCCCGGCGCAACGAGTCGGGCATCATCGCCCCGAGCTGGTCGGCGCGGGCGATGGCCCGGTCGCCGATGCGGCGGATGCTTGTCCGCAGCACCCGGTTGACCGCCCAGGCCAGCAGGAGGACCAGCGCGATCTGCAGCGGCTTCTCGAGGAGCCAGCCGACGGTGCGCGAGAGCGACTCGTTGCCGGTCTGCTCGAACAGCCAGGGGCACGCCCAGCCCCGGTTTTCGCAGACGGTGTCGACCGCAGGTGTCACTGCGGCCAGTGGCATGAGGAGTCCGGGCACCCGGCGAGCGTACCGGCGGCCGAATCCGTGACGAGGACGCCCGGGCGACGACGCCCTCGCCCACCGCCACAGAGCGTGAGCATCCGCGACGGCGGCATCCCGCGCTCCTACCCTTGCTGCACGGCGTTCAGCCCCTCTGGGCGGCGCGCCGGAAGGGATGTTCCGGGAACCCGGAACCAGCTGCTGGGAGGCTGCGATCGTGGGTCGTTGGTCGAGACGACGTCGTGCTGAGGACGAGCTGGCACGCACGCGTGCTGCCTACGACACCGCCCTCGCCGAGTCTGGTGTCGTCCTCTTCAACCAGGTCGCCCCCGGCCTCGACGGCCACCACGTCTCCCCCTCGATGGGCTCGGTCCTGGGCTGGGAGCCCAGCGCGTTCGCCTCGGCCGGCACGCTCCGCGCGCTCGTCCACCCTGACGACCTCCCGCTGCTCGCCACCGTGCTGCCGCCCTCGGGCATGCCCAGCCCGTTCGCCGACGGCGAGACCACGATCGACCTGACCGAGGGCGGCGCGCCGGTGCCCGCCCCCGTCGCCGTGCCGGACCCGGTGGTCCGCTTCCGTGGCGCCGACGGCACCTGGCACGCGATGCAGGTCCGGGTCACCGCGACGGCGGCCCACGGCGGCGCCCGCGGCTCCCTGCTCGACGTCACCGTCGAGGAGGTCGCACGCACCACCGAGCGGCGCATGTTCGAGCTCGTCGACCGCAGCCCGTCGGCGTGCATGGTCCTGGAGTTCACCGACCCCAACGACCCCGACACGCTGGTGGTCCGCGCCGGCAACCGCGCCGCCCGCCGCATGCTCAACCTGGAGCGGCGCTCGGTGGACGGCACGTCCATCTCGGAGCTGTTCGGCCACGCCACCAGCCAGCTCATCCGGTCGGCCCTCTTCGACGTGGCCCACACCGGCCAGACCCTCACGGCCGAGCGCCTCACGCTCGCCGAGATCCCCAGCACGCACCTGGACCTGCGGGTCGACCGCCTCGGCGACGGCACGCTCGGCGTCACCATCACCGACGTCACCCGCACGGTCGCCATCGAGGACCGCCTCCGCCACCAGGCCAGCCACGACGCCCTCACCGGCCTGCCCAACCGGGCGCTCTTCGAGGAGCGCACCAGCGCCGTCGTCGGCGCCCCCGACGCCCACGGCACCGTGGCGCTCGTCCTGGTCGACGTCGACCAGCTGCGAGAGGTGAACGAGTCGCTCGGCCTGCTCGTCGGCGACCAGCTCATCGTCGAGATCGGCAAGCGGATCACCCGTGACGTGCAGGGCCTGGCCGTCGTGTCCCGAGTGGGCGGCGACGAGTTCGGCGTCCTCACCATGCCGGCCGCCACCGTCGACGAGGCGCTCGAGCGCGCCGAGTCCGTGCGGCTCGCGCTGGCCCGTCCGTTCGACGTGTCGGGCCACCTCGTCGAGTGCCGGGCCACGGTGGGCGTCGCCATGACGACCCTTCCGGGCGAGGCCCACCAGACGCTCCTGAAGCACGCCGACTCGGCGCTGCACTCCGCCAAGCGCGCCGGCATCCCCATGACCGTCTACGACCGCAGCGAGGAGCCGGGCTCGATCCGCCGGGTCGCCGTGCTCGCCGAGCTCCAGCAGGCCGTGGCCCGCAAGGAGCTCGAGCTGCGGTTCCAGCCGATGGTCGACCTGCGCACCGCCCGGGTCACCAAGGTCCAGGCCCAGGTCAACTGGCGCCGCGGCACCGACGGCACCCGCGTCCCGCTCGAGCTCATCGAGCTGGCCTCCAACTCTGGCCTCATCCAGCCGCTCACCAAGTGGGTCCTGGGCGAGGCCGGTGCGGCCGCCGCGTCGCTCTCCACCCTGGAGCAGCGGGTCGTCGTGTCGACCCGCATGGCGCTGCGCAGCCTGGCCGACCCCGAGCTGGCCGACTTCGTCGACACGCTCCTGCGCAGCGGCGAGCTGCTGCCCGGCCACGTCGAGATCGAGGTCGCCGAGACCGAGCTCAACGACGACCCCGGTGCCGCCCACGAGACCCTTGAGCGGTTCGCCGCCTCGGGCCTGCAGTTCACGGTGGCCGACTTCGGCGCCGGCTACGCGGCCATGGCCACGCTGGCCCACCTGCCGGTCGTCGGGCTCAAGATCGACCGCACGTTCATCGCCACGCTGGCCTCGGCGCCGTCCGACGCCGCCATCGTGCGCAACATCGTCGACGTGTCCCACGAGCTGGGGCTCACCGTCACCGCCGAGGGCGTCGCCGACGCCGCGGCGCTGGCCAGGCTCGTCGAGTTCGGCTGCGACACCGCACAGGGCTTCCACCTGTCCGAGGCCGTGTCG
>CAJANQ010000014.1 GCA_903941145.1 uncultured Actinomycetes bacterium | reverse complement strand
TTCTCCCGCCTGCTGCGCGAGCACATCATCTTCCTTGGCACCCCCATCGACGACACGGTCGCCAACCTGGTGTGCGCCCAGCTGCTGTTCCTCGAGTCGGAGAACCCCGACAAGGACATCAGCATCTACATCAACTCGCCCGGCGGCGACATCAACGCCCTCCTGGCCATCTACGACACGATGCAGTACATCCGGCCCGAGATCACGACCCTGTGCTTCGGCCAGGCCGCCTCGGCCGCCGCAGTGCTGCTGGCCGCCGGCACCCCGGGCAAGCGCCTGGCCCTGCCGAACGCCCGCGTGCTGATCCACCAGCCCTACGCGCAGTCCGGCTACGCACAGGTCTCGGACCTCGAGATCGCGGCCAACGAGATCCTGCGGATGAAGGACGCCCTCGAGCAGATCCTCGCCCGCCACACCGGCCAGAGCCCCGAGCGCATCGCCCGGGACACCGACCGCGACTACGTCCTCACGGCCGCAGAGGCCAAGGAGTACGGGATCATCGACGAGGTCATCGAGAACCGCAACGCGGTCGACAACTCGGGCCCGATCGCGCCGATCGCCTCCTGACAGGCGTCTGCCGGGAATCCCGTCGGGCGGCCCACCCATCGGCCACAATGGTCCATCCCTCCTCGGGAGGGCCACGGTGACAATCTGGGGGCGGTACGGGCACGGGCCCGGGACCGCTGCCGTGGGCAGGACTGGTCCGGTGACGGACCCGGAAGGACAGGGAACGCGTGGCGAAGTTCGGTGAAGGCGGCGAGCTGCTGAAGTGCTCCTTCTGCGGCAAGTCCCAGAAGCAGGTCAAGAAGCTCATCGCCGGTCCTGGCGTCTACATCTGCGACGAGTGCATCGACCTGTGCAACGAGATCATCGAGGAGGAGCTCGCCGAGGCCGGTGAGTTCACCCTCGAGGAGCTGCCCAAGCCCCAGGAGATCTTCTCCTTCCTCGACGACTTCGTGGTGGGCCAGGAACGCGCCCGCAAGATCCTCTCGGTCGCCGTCTACAACCACTACAAGCGTGTCCAGCACGGACCCCGCAGTGGCACCGACGAGGTCGAGCTCTCCAAGTCGAACATCCTCATGATCGGCCCGACCGGCTGCGGCAAGACCCTGCTGGCCCAGACGCTCGCCCGCATGCTGAACGTGCCGTTCGCCATCGCCGACGCCACGGCGCTCACCGAGGCCGGCTACGTGGGCGAGGACGTCGAGAACATCCTGCTCAAGATCATCCAGGCCGCCGACTACGACGTGAAGAAGGCCGAGACCGGCATCATCTACATCGACGAGATCGACAAGGTCGCCCGCAAGTCGGAGAACCCGTCGATCACCCGAGACGTCTCTGGCGAGGGTGTGCAGCAGGCGCTCCTCAAGATCCTGGAGGGCACCACCGCCTCGGTGCCGCCGCAGGGCGGGCGCAAGCACCCCCACCAGGAGTTCATCCAGATCGACACCACGAACATCCTGTTCATCTGCGGCGGTGCGTTCGCCGGCCTCGACAAGATCATCGAGCAGCGGGTGGGCAAGCGCGGTGTCGGCTTCGGTGCCGAGATCCGCACCAACTCGGAGCGGGCCGACAAGGACCTGTTCTCGCAGGTGCTCCCGGAGGACCTGCTGAAGTTCGGCCTGATCCCTGAGTTCGTCGGTCGACTCCCGGTGCTCGCCGTCGTCGACAACCTCGACCGCGACGCCCTCATGAACATCCTGATCGAGCCCAAGAACGCCCTGGTGAAGCAGTACCAGAAGTTCTTCGAGCTCGAGGACGTGGCGCTCGAGTTCACCCCCGAGGCCCTCGGCGCCGTCGCCGACCTGGCGCTCGAGCGGGGGACCGGTGCCCGTGGCCTTCGCGCCATCCTGGAGGACGTGCTCCTCTCGGTGATGTACGAGCTGCCGTCGCGCAACGACGTGGGCAAGGTCGTCGTGGGCCTCGAGACCGTCACGCAGAAGGCCGAGCCCGAGCTCGTCCCGCGCTCCGAGAAGCCCAAGTCGCAGCGCCAGCGCCGCGCCGCGTCCTGAGCCCTCCCGGCCCGGGCGAGCGGAACTGATGGACCTCGCCGCCGCGCTCGACTGGCTCGACGACCGCCTCAACCACGAGACCGGTTCCGTCGGCCTGGCCGCGGGCAAGGTCGACGGACTCTCGCTGGCCCCGGTCGAGGCGCTCCTCGCCCTGCTCGGCGACCCCCAGCACGCCATGCCGGTGGTGCACATCACCGGGACCAACGGCAAAGGCTCGGTCGCCGCCATGGTCACCCGTCTGCTCGAGGCCCACGGCCTGAGCGTCGGCACCTACACCAGCCCGCACCTGGAGCGGGTCAACGAGCGGATCGGCCGGAACGGCGAGCCGATCTCTGACGCCGAGCTGGCCGAGGCCCTCGCCGGCGTGGCGGCCGTCGAGCCGCTCCTCGACCAGCCGCCGACCTGGTTCGAGGTCGTCACGGCCGCCGCGTTCCGCTGGTTCGCCGAGGCTCCTGTCGACGTCGCCGTGGTCGAGGTCGGGCTGCTCGGCCGCTTCGACGCCACGAACGTGGTCGACGCCCAGGTCGCCGTGGTGACCAGCATCGGCGCCGACCACACGGACGGGGCGCCGGGGTGGGAGCTGCAGGTGGCGGGGGAGAAGGCCGGCATCCTCACGCCGCAGTGCACGGCGGTGCTCGGTGAGATGGCCCCCGAGCTGGTCGAGGTGTTCCGGGCCGAGGGGCCGGCGCACCTGTGGGTGGCGGGCTCCGAGTTCGGTGTGCGTGCGGACGTGCCGGCGGTCGGCGGACGGCTGCTCACGGTCGACGGGCACTACGGCACCTACGACGACCTGCTCCTGCCGCTGCACGGCGTGCACCAGTCCGCCAACGCGGCGGTCGCGGTCGCAGCGACCGAGGCCTTCTTCGACCGGGAGCTCGACCCCGACGTCGTGCGTGCGGGGCTGGCGGCCGTGTACGTGCCGGGCCGCACCGAGGTCGTCGCCCACTCGCCGCTGGTCGTGCTCGACGGCGCGCACAACCCCGACGCGCTCGCCGCGCTGGCCGACACGGTCGAGGAGGACTTCACGACCGCGGGCTCGCGGGTGGTGGTGCTCGGCATGCTCGCCGGCCGCGACCCGGTCGCCGCGTGCGAGGCCGTGGCGGTGCTGCGTCCCGACCTGGTGGTCTGCACCACGGTCGACGGGGCGCGTGGGCTGCCGGCCGCCGAGCTCGCCGCGGCAGCACGGGCAGCGGGGCTGCCGGTGGAGGTCGACGACGACCCGGCCCGCGCGGTGGAACGCGTCCTGGCCCACGCCGACGAGGAGGACACGGTCGTCGTGACAGGGTCCTTCCGTCTGCTGGCGGCAGCCCGTGCGGTGGTCGACCGGTTCGTCGCGTCGCAGCCGGCGCCGCCGCAGTTCGGCGACGTGTTCGGCGTCGGCGACGACGCCTGACCAGCTGCGGTTCGCCGGCGCGGCCCGGGCCGTCGTTCCTCCGTCTTTCCTGCAGGGGTCCTGCGCCCGTAGCCTCACAGCCGTGAACAGGACCTTCATCATGTGCAAGCCCGACGCCGTAGAGCGGGGTCTCGTCGGCGAGATCGTGTCCCGCATCGAGCGCAAGGGGCTCAAGATCGTCGCCATGGAGCTGCGGACCGCAGACCGTGACCTGGCTGCAGCCCACTACGAGGAGCACTCGGAGAAGCCGTTCTTTGGCGAGCTGGTGGACTTCCTGACCCGTGGCCCCGTGGTGGCCATGGTGGTCGAGGGGCCGGACGACAACACCTGGCACCTCATGCGCACGCTCATGGGTGCCACCAAGGTGGACGACGCTGCGCCGGGCTCGATCCGGGGCGACTTTGCCACCACCACCAACGAGAACCTGGTCCACGGTTCGGACGGCCCCGAGTCGGCCGAGCGTGAGATCGGGCTCTGGTTCGGCGCCTGAGCCTGACCGGTCGACGGGCGTCGACGCCGCGCGTCGTCGCCCGCCCACTCCCCCCGGTGGGGTACAGCGGCGGGCTGTCCATTACGATTGCGTTACGGTGCCTGCCGTAGCGGCGGGACGTCCCAGAAGGTCCACCTGATGCCACGGTTCAACTCCAACCTGCTCGGTCGTGACATGGCCGTGGACCTCGGCACCGCGAACACGCTCGTGTACGTGCGCGGCGAGGGGATCGTGCTGTCGGAACCTTCGGTCGTGGCCATCCGCGAGGACGGCAAGGCCGTCGCCGTCGGCGCCGAGGCCAAGCGGATGATCGGCCGCACGCCGAACCACATCCGGGCCATCCGCCCTCTGAAGGACGGCGTCATCTCGGACTTCGAGGTGTGCGAGGCGATGCTCCGCTACTTCATCCAGCGGGTCTACAACCGTCGCTTCGCCAAGCCCCGTATGATCATCTGCGTGCCCTCCGGCGTGACCGGTGTGGAGCAGCGTGCGGTGCAGGACGCGGCCGAGTCGGCCGGCGCCCGCAAGCCGGTCCACATCATCGAGGAGCCCATGGCGGCCGCCATCGGCGCCGGCCTGCCGGTCCAGGAGGCCACGGGCAACATGATCGTCGACATCGGCGGCGGTACCACCGAGGTGGCCGTGATCTCGCTCGGTGGCGTCGTGACCAGCCAGTCGGTGCGCGTCGGCGGCGACGAGCTCGACGAGGCGGTCATCAACTTCATCAAGAAGGAGTACTCCCTCGCGCTGGGGGAGCGCACCGCCGAGGTCGTGAAGATGGAGCTGGGCTCGGCGTGGCCGCTGCGCCAAGAGCTGCAGGCCGAGGTCCGCGGTCGCGACCTGGTGACGGGACTTCCCAAGACCGTGGTGACGTCGACGCTCGAGATCCGTGAGGCCATCGAGGAGCCGGTCGCCTCGATCGTCGACGCCGTGAAGGTGACGCTGGACAAGACGCCTCCCGAGCTGGCCGCCGACATCATGGAGCGCGGCATCGTCCTGGCTGGCGGCGGTGCGCTGCTGACCGGGCTGCCCGAGCGGCTCGCCAACGAGACCGGGATGCCCATCGCCATCGCCCCTCGTCCGCTGGAGGCCGTCGCGCTCGGATCCGGCCAGGCCCTCGAGGAGTTCGAGGCGCTCCGCGGGGTGCTGTTCGCCTCGCACCGTGAATGAACCCGGCAGGTCCGCTCCCGTCCAAGGGCACGCGCCGCCGGCGCGGACGCTACTTGCTGCTGGTCGTCGTGCTGCTCGGGATTACGCTCGTCACGCTGGACGCCCGGGGCGGTTCGCTCTTCGGGCCTGCCCGTGAGGGCGCATCGGAGGCCACCGGCCCGATCCAGCGGGCCGGCCGCTGGCTGTCCACCCCGTTCCGGTCGACCTGGCACGGCATCCGCGACTATCCCCGCCTGAAGGAGCAGAACGAGCAGCTTCGCGACCAGCTGGCGAAGGTCAAGGGCGACAAGATCCGCAACAAGAACGCCCAGGAGCAGCTCGACCGTCTGCGTCAGCAGCTGGACATCAGCTTTACGGGCAAGCTCCGCACCGAGCTGGTGCGCGTCACGGTCGGCCCGTACTCGAACTTCACGTCGTACACGGTGACGATCGACAAGGGCGCCGACCGTCGGCTGAAGGTCGGGATGCCCGTGGTCACCAACGCCGGTCTGGTCGGCCGCATCTCGCGGGTCGGTTCGTCCACGTCGCAGGTGGAGCTGGCGACCTCGCCCAACTTCGTCGTGGGGGTCCGCCTGGCGTCGTCCCAGGAGCTCGGCGTGGGGCACGGCGGCGGCGAGATCAACCGGTTCGTGGTCGACAAGGGCATCTCCCTCGACGTCGCCGTCAACAAGGGCGAGGCCGTGCTGTCGAGCGGCCTCGAGGACGCTGTGCTCCCGCCCGACGTGCCGATCGGCCTGGTGGACCGCGTGACCCCGAACGACGCCGAGCGGACCCAGCAGCTGCTCGTCCGCTACGCGGTCGACTTCAGCCAGCTCGACGTGCTCCAGGTCGTGCGATGGGTGCCGCCCCGATGAGGGGCGTCGGCGTCCGCTGGGCGGCGATCGTGGGGACCGCGTTCGTCCTGCAGGTGGCCTTCCTGGGCGACCTCCGGATCCTGGGCGTCCACCCCGACCTCATGCTGCTCGTGGCGTTGGCCGCCGGGCTGATCGGTGGACCGTCCCGAGGTGCTGTGGTGGGGTTCGTCGCGGGTCTCCTGGTCGACCTCCTGCTGCCGGGCCGGCTCGGCACGTCGGCCCTGGCCTACTCCCTCGTCGGGTTTGGCATCGGCGTGGCGGGGGAGTCCCTCATGCGTTCGGCCAAGGGGATCGTCGTCGGCCTGGTCATGGCCGGCAGCGCAGCGGGCGTGCTCGCCTACGCCGCGCTTGCGCACTTGCTGGGAGCGGGCTCATTGACCGACCCACGGCTCCTCCGGATCGTCGTTATCGTCGCGGTGTTCAACGGACTCGTGTGCCTGCCGGTGCTCTACCTCGCCCAGTGGGCCGAGGATGCCGGTCCGGCCACCAGCTACCGCTGACCCGCAGCCACGCCGCACGCACTCACCACACCGAACCTGCCGACACGCCACCACCTGATGGACACCGACTCCGACCGCATCCGGCTCAGCGCCATCGGCATCGTCGCCCTGTCGCTGTTCGTGGCGCTGTTCGTCCGGCTGTGGTTCCTGCAGGCGATCGACCGTCAGCGGTTCGAGGTGGCCTCGGCCTCCAACCGGCTCCGCGAGATCCACATCGAAGGCCCCCGCGGGCGGATCCTCGACCGCAACGGCAAGATCCTTGTCGACAACCGGACCGAGATGGTGGTGGCGCTCGACCGTGAGCCGCTCAGGAAGCTGAGCCCCGGCCGGCGCGAGGAGATCTTCGCCGACCTGGCCGAGACGCTGACGTCCCAGGGCGTACCGACCAAGGTCCGCGACGTCCAGAAGAAGTACGACGACCAGCGCTACGCACCCCAGGAGCGTGTGCCGCTCCTCGAGGACGTCGACGAACGCACCGAGATGTTCCTGCTCGAGCGGGGGAGCAGGTTCCCGGGCCTGGTGGTCGAGCGGCGGGCCGTGCGCGTCTACCCCTACGGCCCGCTCGCGGCGCACCTCGTGGGCTACATCGGCGAGATCAACGAGACCGAGCTCGCAGCCCGCGGCGGCAAGGTTCCGGGCGTGACCTCGACCACGTCGACGACGATGCCGACCGGGGTGGCGCTGACCAAGCCCTACTACGTGCGCGACACCATCGGGAAGGCGGGGGTCGAGCGCTCGTTCGAGAAGTACCTGCGTGGGACCCCGGGCTCCCGGACGGTCGAGGTCAACGCCAAGGGCGACATGATCTCCGTGGTCTCGGAGAAGCCGGCCAAGGCGGGTGACGACGTCTGGCTGGCGATCGACGCCGACCTGCAGAACACCGCCGAGCAGCTCCTCGAGGCCAAGGTTCGGTCGGTCCGCGGCAAGATCGACAAGGACGGCAATCCGCTCCGTGCCCCCCAGGGGTCGGTCGTGATCCAGGACCCGCGGAACGGCGAGGTCCTGGCGATGGCCTCGTACCCCGACTACGACCCGTCGATCACCGTCAACGGCATCTCGACCGAGCTGTGGGAACAGCTCAACAACCCGGACAACGGCCGTCCACTGTTCAACTGGGCGCTCCAGGGCACGTACGCGCCCGGCTCGACCTTCAAGCTGTTCACCGCCTACTCGGCCCTGCGGACCGGCTTCATCACCCCGGCCAACGAGCGCTACTACGACCAGGGCTCCTACAAGGTGAAGGGGTGCAACGCCGGCAAGTGCTCCTTCCGCAACGCGGGCGGCGCCAAGCTGGGGATGGTCGACGTCCCGCGCTCCCTCACCGTGTCCTCGGACGTCTACTACTACTGGATCGGTGACGCCCTGTGGCAGGCCAAGGGCCAGCTCGGCGAGACCGCCGTGCAGGACGGGGCGAAGCAGTTCGGGATCGGTCAGCGCACCGGCATCGAGCTCCCGGCCGAGGCCCCGGGCCGGCTGCCGACGCCCCGGAACCGCCGCGAGCTCTACCGCTCCAACCCCAAGGCCTTCGCGACCGACAAGTGGTACACGGGCGACAACATCATCACCTCGATCGGACAGGGCGACGTGCTGGTCACCCCGCTCCAGCTGGCCAACTCCTACGCCACGTTCGCCAACGGCGGGACGCACTACCGGCCGCTCGTGGCCACTGCGGTGACCCGACCGAAGGACCCTGGTGTCGACCCCGCCGCGCTCAACAACATCGTGCTGGTGCACCGGTTCGAGCCCGAGGTGCTCGGCAAGGTGCCGTTCACCACCGAGCAGTACCTGAAGATCGCGCAGGGGCTCATCGGGGTCACCCAGAGCGCGTCGGGCACCGCCGTGAAGTCGTGGCGGGCCAGTCCGACCGCCTGGCCGATGGCCGGCAAGACCGGTACGGCGCAGGTGGTCGGCAAGGCCGACTCCTCGCTCTTCGCCGGGTACGGCCCCGTCGGCTCCGAGCCAGCCCGCTATGCCATCTCTGTCATCATCCCTGAGTCAGGATTCGGTGGTGACGTTGCCGCGCCGTTGGCCTTCCGCATCATGAAGCCGTTGTCCGAGAACCGGCTCACGCCCGCCTGCACGACCGACCAGACCGCCCGCTGCGACGCCGACCTGGCGCGTCAGGTGGCGATCGTCTCCGGCGACGTCGGGTCGGGGGGTCCGGGCTGATGCTGGCACCGCAGTCTGGTTCCCAGTCCTCCTACGGCGGTCGTTTTCGGGCGACCGACCTGGCCGCGCCGTGGCGCCACGTCGACGTGCTGCTGCTCGCCGCCGTTGCGGGGGTGCTGCTCATCGGCTCGGTGATGGTCCAGAGTGCGACCAGAAACCTGCCTGGTGGCGGCACCTTCATCGCCAAGCACCTCATGTTCATCGTGCTCGGGATCGTCGCCATGGGCCTGCTGTCGCTCGTCGACTACCGCCGCATCCTGGCCTGGTGGCCGGTCGTCTACGGCGGGTCGCTCGCGCTGCTCGCCGGCGTCCTCAGCCCGCTCGGGTCGACCGTCAACGGCACCAAGGGCTGGTACCGCGTCGGGCCGCTGCAGCTGCAGCCTGCCGAGTTCGCAAAGGTCGCGATGATCGTCGCGATCGCTGCGTACCTGGGCTCCGGCGAACGTGTCGACCTGCGACGACTGTTCGGCGCCCTCATGCTGATGGGCGGCCCGGTCGCGCTGACCATGCTGCAGCCCGACCTCGGGTCCTCCCTCGTGTTCATCGTCGCGGGCCTCGGGATGATGGTGGTGGGCGGGGTCAAGCTCCGGCACCTGGCGGTGCTCGTGGCGCTGGGCACCATCGCGGTGGTCGCCATCTTGAACTCGGGGACGCTCGACCAGTACCAGAAGGACCGGCTCACGTCGTTCGTGACGCCTGACGGCCAGTCCTACAACGTGCGCCAGGCGCAGATCGCCATCTCCTCGGGCGGCATCACCGGCTACGGCCTGGGCAAGGGGCCGCAGACCAAGGGCGGGTACGTCCCGGCGCAGCAGACCGACTTCATCTTCACGGTGGCGGGGGAGGAGCTCGGGTTCCTGGGCTCCGGCCTGCTGATCCTCCTGCTGGGGGTCGTGATCTGGAGGATCTGGCGCATCGCACAGATGTCGGCGGACCCGTCGGGCACGTTGATCTGCGTCGGCGTCATGTGCATGTTCCTGTTCCACGTGTTCGAGAACATCGGGATGGCGCTGGGGATCATGCCGGTGACCGGCATCCCGTTGCCCTTCGTCTCGTACGGCGGATCGTCGATGCTGACGGCATTCGCGGCCCTGGGACTGGTCCAGTCGGTGCACATGCACCGGTTCGTCTGACCGGCCCCGGTCGAGGCCGGCACCCCCAGACCCCTGTCGTCGCAACGGTTTCCCGTCGCCGGTGGTACCGCCGGTAGTATCCCGTTCACCATGTCGCAAGGTCCCACACCGAACCCTGGGTTCGCTGCGGGGTCCGAGTCGATCTGGGGCCGTCTCGAGCCGCTGCTGTCCCGGGTGCAGAAACCTGCCCGGTACATCGGGTGCGAGGCGGGGGCCCGCGAACCACAGTGGGGGCCGGGGAAGGTCAGCTGGCTGCTGGTCTACCCGGACACCTACGAGATCGGGCTCCCGAACCAGGGCCTCCAGATCCTCTACGAGATCCTCAACGAACGGCCCGACGCCGTTGCCGAACGCGCCTACGCGCCCTGGATCGACCTCGAGGCCGAGCTCCGTGCCCACGGCGTCCCGTTGTTCAGCGTGGACACCCACCGTCCGGCGGGGGCGTTCGACCTGCTGGCCTTCAACCTGTCGGCCGAGCTCACGTACACCAACCTGATCAACTGCATCGACCTGGCCGGCGTGCCGGTGCGTGCGGCCGAGCGTGGCCCGGACGATCCCTACGTCGTGGCCGGCGGGCACTGCACCTACAACCCCGAGCCCCTGGCCGACTTCCTGGACTTCGTGGTCCTCGGCGACGGCGAAGAGGTCGTCTCGGAGATCACCGAGGTCATGGTTGCCCACCGTGGCGCACCCCGCGAGACCGTCCTGCGAGCCCTCTGCCGGGTCGAGGGCGTCTACGTGCCGTCCGCCTACGAGGTCACCTACGAGGGACAGCGGCTCGTCGCCGTGGAGCCCCGCTGGCCGGAGGCCCCCGAGCGGGTCGAGAAGCGCACGGTCGCCGACCTGGCCGAGTGGCCCTACCCGAAGAACCAGCTGGTGCCCCTGACCGAGGTGGTCCACGACCGTCTCAACGTGGAGGTCTTCCGGGGCTGCACCCGAGGCTGCCGCTTCTGCCAGGCGGGAATGATCACGCGACCGGTCCGTGAGCGGCCGGCCGACCAGGTCCGCACGATGGTGGCCGAGGGCCTTCGGCGCACCGGCTACGACGAAGTGGCACTCACGTCGCTGTCCACCGCCGACTTCTCGGGCATCGCCGACGTGGTGAAGGGAATCATCGACGACCCCGCCTGCGGCGGCAACGTGTCGGTCTCGCTCCCGTCGCTGCGGGTGGACGCCTTCGGCGTGGACATCGCCGCGGAGCTGCAGAAGGGCCGTCGCACCGGCCTGACCTTCGCCCCGGAGGCCGGGACGTGGCGCATGCGGCAGGTCATCAACAAGCTCATCCGGGAGGAGGACCTCTACGAGGCGGTCGAGTCGGCCTACTCCCAGGGTTGGCGCCGGGTGAAGCTCTACTTCCTGACAGGTCTGCCGACCGAGACCGACGAGGACACCCTCGGCATCGCCGAGCTCGGCCGCAACTGCGTCGAGCTGGGTCGCAAGCACACCAAGAGCCCGTCGGTCACGGTGTCGGTGGGCGGGTTCGTGCCCAAGCCGTTCACGCCGTTCCAGTGGTTCGGCCAGAACACCGTGGTCGAGCTCCAGCGCAAGATCCACCTGCTCCGCGACGAGGTCCGCAAGAACCGGGGCGTGCAGATGAAGTGGCACGACCCCCGTGCGTCGCTCGCCGAGGGCCTCATGAGCCGCGGCGACCGCCGGCTGGGCCGGGTCGTCGAAGAGGTCTGGCGCCGTGGTGGCACCTTCCAGGAGTGGTCGGAGTGCTTCCGGCTCGACCTGTGGGAGGAGGCCATGGCCACCCACGGCCTGGACCCGGACTGGTACACGTACCGGCACCGGACCGAGGACGAGGTGCTCCCGTGGGACCACCTGTCCGCCGGGCTCCACAAGGACTTCCTCTGGCAGGACTGGCAGGACTCGCTGGCCGAGGTCGGCCTGCCCGACTGCCGCTGGACCCCTTGCTACGACTGTGGTGCGTGCACGGGATACGGCATCGAGCACATCGTCGCCTCGGCCACGCCGCCGGCGGGCGGCAGCCAGGGGACCGGTCAGGACCTGGGGACCGGCGGCCTGCTGCCGCCGGTGCTCGCCGAGGCCGTGCCGGTCTCGATCTCTGCCGGGCCCTCGGGCGCCGGTGCCGGGGGTGCGGCGTGAGTGGCATCCCCTTCCTGCCGGTGGTGAAGGTGCGCCTTCGCTACTCCAAGTACGGCAAGGTGCGGTTCCTGTCCCACCGGGACCTGGCCCGCATCGTCGAACGGTCGGTGCGTCTCGCCGGCCTGCCGGTGGCCTACAGCGAGGGGTTCTCGCCTCGGCCACGTCTCCACTTCGGCCTTGCCCTCTCGACGGGGTACGAGTCCGACGCCGAGTTCTTCGACGTCGACCTCGACCCGTCCAAGGGGGACCCTGGGGCTGTCGAGGCACTGCCCGGGCGGCTGGCACCCTGCCTTCCGCCCGGTGTGACGGTCACTGCCGCGGTCCTGCTGGACCCCGGCACCCCGTCGCTGCAAGAGGCCGTCACGTCGTGCACGTGGCGGTTCGAGCTGGGCCCGACCGACGACGCAGCGGCGTCCGAGCTGGCCGCCGAGGTGGCCGGGCTCCTGGCCGCCGAGCAGCTGGTCGTGACCCTGGAACGGAAGGGGAAGCAGGTTGACGAGGACCTGCGGCCCCTCATCCTTGGACTGTCCTTCGAACGGACGGTCGACGGCGACGGCGTGCTCCACGCCGAGCTGGGAACCAAACCTCGTAGCGTCCGACCCGCAGAGCTCCTGGCGGCCTTCCGGTCGTCCCCCGAGCCGCAGCGGGTGGTCCGGACGCACCAATGGACCATGCGCGACGGTCAGCGCTGCGAGCCCATCGGGCTCGTCGCACCGTCGCCGCACGCAGAGGTGCGTGCGTCATGAGAGGAACGACCGATGTCGAACGACGAGCAGCAGGGCGGGAACCCGCCAGCCACCTCGAACACCCAAGGACCGCCCGCCGCGGCTGAGTCCGCCCCCGCTCCGGCCGCCCCCAAGGTCGGCGACAGCGCCCCGGCCCCCAAGGTCGGCGACAGCGCTCCGGCGCCCCGCAAGCCCCAGATCGGCGACAAGATGCCGGCGCCGACGTCCGCCGGTGGCGGCCAGAACCAGGGCTCCGGCCAGGGCGGCCAGAACCAGGGTGGTCAGGGCCAGGGCGGTGGTGAAGGTGGCGGTTCCAGCCGCAACCGTCGTCGTCGTCGTCGTGGCCGCGGTGGTGGCGGCGGCGGAGGACAGGGTGGCCAGGGCGGTCAGAACCAGGGCGGCCAGAACCAGGGTGGTCAGCGTCAGGGTGGTGGCCAGGGCGGCCAGCGCCAGGGCGGCGGAAACCAGCGCGGCGGTCAGCCCAAGCCGGTCGAGGCCGTCCTCACCGACGAGGACCCGCTCGACCTCGACGAGGAGACCCTGCGCCAGCGCGGCGGCAAGTCCCGCAAGGGCCGTGCCGTTGGCCGCTACCAGATGAACGTGCACGTCTCGCACGGCACGACCCACATCGCCATCCTCGAGGGCCGTTCGCTCGTCGAGCACTACGTCTCCCGGCCGGCCGACGACGTCGCCCAGATCCACGGCAACATCTACATGGGCCGTGTCGAGAACGTCCTGCCCGGCATGGAGGCGGCGTTCATCGACATCGCCACCCCCAAGAACGCCGTGCTCTACCGCGGCGACGTCCAGTACGACGCTGACGACGTCGAGGAGAAGGGCGAGGCGCCCCGCATCGAGGACGTCCTCAAGAACCGGCAGATGATCCTCTGCCAGGTCACCAAGAACCCGATCGCCCACAAGGGTGCCCGCCTGACCCAGGAGGTCTCCCTCCCGGGCCGGTTCGTGGTGCTGGTCCCGAACTCCAAGACCTACGGCATCTCCAAGCGGCTGCCCGACAGCGAGCGCAAGCGTCTCCGGCAGATCCTCGACCGGGTGCGGCCCAAGGAGCACGGCCTCATCGTGCGGACCGCGGCCGAGAACGTCACGGCCGAGGAGATCGAGCGCGACGTCGCCCGTCTGGCCCGCCAGTGGGAGCAGATCTCGGAGCTCGCAGCCAAGCAGAACCGACCCGGCCTGCTGTACCGCGAGCCCGAGATGTCGGTCCGCATCATCCGCGAGGAGTTCAGCGCCGAGCACCGGGCCGTCATGATCGACGACAAGGCCCTGTACGACGACGTGAAGGACTACGTGCAGGCCGTGGCGCCGGCGCTCGCCGACCGCGTCCAGTACTACGACCCCGGCTTCGAGCAGCTGCCGCTGTTCGAGCGGTTCCACGTCGCCGAACAGCTCACGAAGGCGCTCGACCGCAAGGTCTGGCTGCCGTCGGGCGGTTCGCTCATCATCGAGGCCACCGAGGCGCTCACCGTCATCGACGTGAACACGGGACGCAACGTCGGCTCCAAGTCGCTCGAGGAGACGGTGTTCCGCAACAACCTCGAGGCGGCGGAGGAGATCGCCCGGCAGCTGCGGCTGCGCGACATCGGCGGCATCATCGTGATCGACTTCGTCGACATGGAGGTCAAGGAGAACCGCGACAAGGTCGTCCGGTCCTTCAAGGACGCACTCAGCCGCGACAAGACCCGCACGCAGGTGTTCAACATCTCCGAGCTGGGCCTGGTCGAGATGACCCGCAAGCGCATCGGCGAGGGGCTCCTCGAGACCGTCGGCACCAGGTGTGCCACCTGCGACGGGCGCGGCGTGATCGTCCCCGACGACCTCCTGTCCTGAGCCAGTTCCAGCACGTCATCAACCCCCGACCAGACCCGGACGTGCGCCGGGGTGGTCCTTACCCCTAGTGTGGGCAGCCGTATGTATGCAGTCGTGAAGACCGGTGGAAAGCAGTATCGAGTGGAGCAGGGCCAGCGCCTGCGCGTCGAGCGCGTCGGCGAGGTCGACTCCACGGTCGAGCTGGCCCCTGTGCTGGTGGTGGACGGTGGGACCGTCCTCTCCACGCCGGACCAGCTCGCAGGCGCCAAGGTGTCGGCCCGTGTGGTCGAGGAGACCAAGGGTCCCAAGGTCAACGCCTTCACCTACAAGAACAAGTCCAACAACCGCCGTCGGTGGGGCCACCGCCAGACGTACGCGGTGATCGAGATCACCGGCATCTCGGCCGGCTGACCGGCCACACCTGAACCAGGGACGGAAGAACTATGTCGAAGACCAAGGGCGGCGGCTCAACCAGGAACGGGCGTGACTCAGAGTCCAAGCGCCTCGGCGTGAAGGTGTACGACGGTGGCGTCGTGACCGCAGGCGCGATCATCGTCCGCCAGCGCGGCACCAAGATCCACCCCGGCGACAACGTCGGCAAGGGTGGCGACGACACGCTCTTCGCACTTGCGGACGGCAAGGTGAAGTTCGGCTCGCGCCGTAACCGCAAGATCGTCAACGTGGTGCCGGTCGAGGCCTGAGCCTCGGTGCCACCACCCGGGCCGTGCCCGGAACCATGAACTGCCGACGGCGCCCGCAAGGGCGCCGTTGCGCGTCTGGCGTCAGCCGATGCCGCGAGGCAGGTCGGCCTGGTGCCACCCCAGATGGGTTCGGGCCTGGTCGAACGCGAACCGGTCGGTCATGCCGCCCACGTACGTGACGGCGCGCACGGCCGCCTCGGGGGAGCCTGCGGCGACGGGCGTGCCCGACGCGTCCTGCCACGTGCCGTCCTGCGCGGCGAACGGGTGGTCGGCGTGGAAGTCGACAAGGGCCCGCAGGAGCCGGATGACGGACGCGTTCTGCTCGAGCGACGCCCCGCGCATGTAGATGTGCTCGTAGTTGAACCGGCGGAACTCGGCGAGGGCCTCGGCCATGTCGGCCGACATGCCGACCGTGCCGGTGGTCCGTACCGCCGCGACCACCGCCGCGATGAACGCGTGGAGCTGTCGGCTGCGCCGGTCACCGCAGCGGTCGAGCACGACGGCCGGGAGCTGCTCGGGCGTGACGATCCCGACGTGCGCTGCGTCCTCGAAGTCGTGGCAGACGTAGGCGATGCGGTCCGCCCACGAGACGACCTCGCCCTCGGGGGTGGTGGGCACCGGCCGGGACCAGGAGTGGTTGCGGATGCCGTCGAGCGTCTCGAGGCAGAGGTTGAGCGGCTCGAGCACGACGTCAGCGCCCCAGACGGCGTGGTCGTAGCCGCCGTCGACGTACGGGGAGAAGGCGTCCTCCGACGCATGCCCGCCAGGGCCGTGGCCGCAGTCGTGGCCGATGGCGATGGCCTCGGTGAGCGCGACGTTCAGCCCCACGGCCCGGGAGATGGCGGTGGCGACCTGGGCAACCTCGAGGGCGTGGGTGAGCCGGGTGCGCTGGTGGTCCTCGGGCAGGACGAACACCTGGGTCTTGCCGGCGAGCCGCCGGAAGGCCGAGGAGTGCAGGATGCGGTCCCGGTCGCGCTCGAAGCAGGTGCGCTCGGGGTCGGGGTCCTCCTGGAGGCCCCGGTTGCCGGCGCCGCGGGCCCGGGTGGCACCAGGCGCCATGGCGGCGTCCTCGAGCTCCTCGCGGTGGGCGCGGTCACGCACCGGTGCGGCCCCCACCGGGGGGCCGGCGTCGGCGTGGGCCCTGACCACCGGGGCGTCGCCCACCAGGTGCTCACCCTGGGCGTGGCCGCCCATGGTGGAGGCCCAGGTGCGGGCCCGCTCGGAAGGTTCGTCCACCTGCTCGTCCACGGACCGGAACCTAGTTGGCGGCCCCGACACGCGGCTGACCGCAACCGGTCAGGGGGTCGGGGAGGACGGTCCCGTAGTGTGGCGCCGTGTCGAACTTCGTGGACGAGTGTGGCCTGAACGTGAAGGGCGGCGACGGTGGCGCCGGCTGCGTCGCGTTCCGTAGAGAGGCGCACGTCCCGATGGGCGGTCCCGACGGTGGTGACGGCGGCAAGGGCGGCGACGTCTGGCTGGT
>CAJANQ010000013.1 GCA_903941145.1 uncultured Actinomycetes bacterium | reverse complement strand
GGGTGCCCGCACACTCCTGGCCGACACCATGGAGCAGGTCGGGTTCGGCGCCGAGAACGGCACGTGGCGCAACGCGTTCCTGGCCGGCGCCTACGAGCTGCGCAACGGCGTGTTCGGCACCCCCAACTCGGTGGCCGGCGCCGCCGCGGACTTTGCCCTGGCCCTCAGCCCGTCGCAGATCTTCGACGCGATCGCCGTGCGGCTCGACGGGCCCCGAGCGTGGGAGCACCGACTCGCTATCGGCTGGGTGTTCCGCGACTCGGGCGAGACGCACCGGATGGAGCTGCGCAACGGCGTGCTCAGCCACCGGCCGGTCGAGGACCTGGGCCAGGTCGACGCGACCCTGACGCTGGACCGGGCGGCGCTCGTCGGGATCATCACCCGACAGCTCGACATGATGGCGGCGCTGGGTGACGGCACCGTGGTCATCGACGGCGACGCGTCGGTCCTGCTGACGCTCATCGGCCTGGCGGACGACGTCGACCCCAACTTCCCGATCGTGACGCCCTAGGCGGACTGCACGGGGGGGGCGGCGGCCGGGCCGTCCCTCGGGGGTCCTCACGCCCGTTGCCGCTGCAGTCCGGCTCGCCAAGTTCTGACCGGCCGGCCCCAGCGGCCCGTACGCTGGGCGGCACGTCCCACTACCGGAGGCACCAGTGCAGCACTCGATCGACTACGGCCCGGCGTTCGCCATGCTCACCTGCAACCTCGACCCGGGCGACTCGATCGTCGCCGAGGGCGGGGCGATGGTCTCCATGACGCCGGGCATCGACGTGGTGACCTCGGCCGGTGCGGCCGGCGGCGGCATCAAGGGGGCGCTCAAGCGGTCGGTGCTCGGCGGCGAGTCGTTCTTCATGAACACGTTCACCGCGCAGCACCCGTCGCAGGTCTCGTTCGCCCCCTACGCACCCGGGGACATCTTCCACCACCCCATGGATCCCACCGGCGGCCTGATGGTCGTCTCCGGCTGCTACATGGCGTCCGACGGCCAGGTCACCGTCGACACCAAGTGGGGTGGGGCCAAGACGTTCTTCTCCAGCCAGGGCCTGTTCCTCCTGCACGTGACCGGCGGTGGCAACCTGTTCTTCTCGAGCTACGGCGCCATGCGGCGGATCGACCTGGCCGAAGGCCAGCAGTTCACCGTTGACACCGGCCACATCATCGCCTTCCACGACTCGATGGGGTACCAGGTCCGGAAGTTCGGCAACTGGAAGTCGACGATCCTGGGCGGCGAGGGCCTGGTCGTGGAGCTCACTGGTCCGGGCTCGGTGTGGATCCAGACCCGCAGTGTCGCCGAGTTCGCCCGGTTCATCATCCCGTTCCTGCCGTCACCGCAGTCGGGCGGCGGGGTCTCACTCGGCTGACCTTCGGGCCCGGCCCGGTGGCTGAGGTGTCGTTCCGGGCGGGCCTTCATCGGCAACACGGTAGTGGCGGTACCCGTCTAGGTCCCCCGCCGCCAGAGCGGGCAGGCTGGGCGAACGCCCGGCGCGCACCGCAGCCGCCGCTCAGAGGAGACCTCATGGACCTTGGACTTGCTGGCCGAGTGGCCGTCGTGACCGCCGCGTCAAAGGGACTTGGCCGCGCCTCCGCCGAGGCGCTCGCCGCCGAAGGGGCCAAGGTCGTGCTCAACGCCCGCAGCGCCGACCTGCTCGAGGAGGTCGCCGCCGGGATGGACGACGCCCTCGTGGTGCCGGGCGACATCAGCGACCCCGACCTGCCCGCCCAGCTCGTGCAGACCGCGGTCGACCGTTGGGGCCGGATCGACGTCGTCGTCGGGAACAACGGCGGGCCGCCGTCAGGCCGGGCGTTCGAGGTGGACGACGAGCAGTTCCTGGCCGCGGTCGACGGCAACATGCTCTCGTCGGTCCGGCTCGCCCGCGCCGCGGTGCCGCACATGCAGGCCGCGCAGTGGGGCCGCATCTGCTTCATCACCTCGGTCGCAGTGCGTCAGCCGATCCCGGACCTTGCGCTCTCCAACGCAGCCCGCGCCGGGCTCTGGGCGTGGACCAAGACCGCGGCGGCCGACCTGGAGCACGACGGCATCACCGTGAACCTGGCCTGCCCCGGCCTGCACGCCACCGACCGTATGGTCGAGCGGGGCGTCACCGGCCGGGCCGGCGATCCGGCCGACTTCGGCAAGGTGGTCGCGTTCTTGTGCTCGGAGCCGGCCGGGTTCGTGAGCGGCATCGCGATGGGCGTCGACGGCGCGGCGGTCCCCGGCCTGCTCTAGCTGTCAGGGCCGGGTTGTCGGGCCCGGACGCGCACGGGCCCCGCCGCAGCGGGGCCCGTCAGACTCGGATCGTCGCTGCGTCAGTGGGCGACGGGGCAGGCCGTGAAGGTGGCCGGCAGGTGCTGCAGCGCGATCACCAGCGAGGACTCGCCGCGGTCGAGCTGCGCATCGGGGTCGATCACGATGTCGGGCAGCCGTGCGAGGAGCTCCTGGAAGACCAGCTTGACCTCCATGCGGGCCAGGTTGGCCCCCAGGCAGAAGTGCGGTCCGATGCCGAACGCCAGGTGCGGGTTCGGGTCGCGCATGAGGTCCAGCTCGTCGGGGTTCTCGAACACACGCTCGTCACGGTTGGCCGACGGGTACATCAGCAGGACGCGGTCGCCCTCCTTGAACTGGGTGCCCTTGTACTCGTGGTCCGTGGTGACGGTCCGGATGAAGTTCAGCACCGGCGACACGTAGCGGATGATCTCGTCGACGGCCTTGTCCATGAAGTCGTCGATGTCGAGGTTGTCGAGCATCAGCTGCTTCTGCTCGGGGAACAGGCTCAGGCCGAGCATCCCGCCGGTGATGGCGTTGCGGGTGGTCTCGTTGCCCGCCACCAGCAGCACGGCAAGGAACGCGAGCAGCTCGTCGTCGCCGAGCGAGCCGTGGCTCTCCTGGAGCGCGGCGATCGTGTCGGCGTCGACACCCTGGTACGCCTTGTGCTCCTTCTCGAGCGCACCGTCGTCGAACGCCTGGGTGAGCACCGAGATCAGGTCGTCCTTGGGGTCCGCCCGACGCTCGGCGATGAGCTCGAGGCACATCATGGCGAACTCGCCGAAGGCCTCGGCCGCCGTGTGCAGGACCGGGTCGTCGGCCTCGGTGTGGCCGTCGCCGGCCATCATGGCGTCGGACCAGCGGTACATCTTCATGCGCTGCTCGGCGTCGAGACCCATGAGGTCGCAGATGATGATGAGCGGCACGTGGATGGCGAAGTCTTCGACGAAGTCGATGTGGCCCTGGTCAGCGATCTGGTCGAGCGTCTGGTTGGTCAGCTCACGTACGTGCGGCATCAGGTCCCGAACGCGTCGCGGCGTGAAGCCCTGGTTGATGAGGCGGCGGGTCTGGACGTGCTCGGCGCCGTCGAGCGTGATGATCGACATGTCGCCGGCGATCTTGGGGCGGACGCCGAACTTGGAGCAGTAGAGGTCGTCCTCGCGGCTCATGTGGAAGACGTCCTCGTGGCGCGCCACGACGTACAGGTCGTTCACCGCGTCGTAGTGGAGCCCGTCGAGGTCCCGCAGGACCCGGTACAGCTCCCACGGGTCGTCGTAGGTGTGCGGGTCGGTGAAGTCGATCGCCGACAGGTCGATCGTGGTCCCAGTACCGCTCATGTGGTGCTCCCAGAGTCCAGTTGGCGCGCCACCCCTGACGCGCTCCTCCACCCTAACGAACGTTCAGTAGGACGTACACCGTGACGCTGGGCACGCCCTCCTCCCCCGCCGGACCGCTGCTGCACCTAGGGTCCGGGCGTGACGGCGAGCCCCCCACCGACGGACCCGACCGGCGTGGCGCACGTGGTCGTGGTCGGCGCCGGACCGGCCGGGCTCATGGCCGCCGAACGGCTGGCACCCACCTGCCGCGTCACGGTGGTCGACCACATGGCCTCTGCCGGGCGGAAGCTGCTGGTGGCCGGCCGTGGCGGCCTCAACCTGACCCACACCGAGCCACTCGATCGGTTCCTGGACCGGTACGGCCCGGCCCGGGCCCTCCTGGAGCCGGCGGTCAGGGCGTTCACGCCCGGCGACCTGCGGGACTGGTCGGCCGGCCTGGGTCAGCCGACGTTCGTCGGCACCAGCGACCGCGTGTTCCCGGAGTCGTTCCGGGCCACCGCGCTGCTCGCCGCGTGGCTCGAACAGCTTGAGCAACTCAAGGTGCAGCTCCGCTTCGGCCTCCGGTGGACGGGCTGGGGCGGGACCGGCCCCGTGTTCGCGACGCCCGACGGCCCGACGACCGAGATCGCAGCAGACGCGACCGTCCTGGCCCTTGGCGGCGGCAGCTGGGCCCGGACCGGCTCCGACGGCACGTGGGTCGACACGTTCGCCGCGGCCGGCATCGAGGTCGAACCGCTCCGACCCTCCAACTGCGGCTTCACGGTGGCGTGGACGCCGTACTTCGTCGAGCGCCACGCCGGCGACCCGCTCAAGAACGTGCAGCTGACGTTCGGTGACCGCACCGCTCGCGGCGAGGCGATGCTCACCGACGAAGGGATCGAGGGCAACGCGGTCTACGCGCTCTCCGCCGCGCTGCGGGACTCGCTCGACGCAGGGGAGTCCACCGTGCTCGTCGTGGACCTCCGGCCGGACCTGACGGTGGAGGCGCTCACCGACCGGCTCGCGGCGCGGCGCCCCAAGGAGTCGACCTCGAAGTGGCTGCGGCGCGCCGCCGGGCTCCCCCCGGTCGCCGTCTCGCTGCTCCGTGAGGCGCAGCCGGACCTGCCGGACGACCCGGCGGCGATGGCCGCGCTCGTCCGGGCCTGCCCGGTCGCGCTCACGGGCGTGCAGCCGGTGGACCGTGCCATCTCGACGGCCGGCGGCATCGCGTTCGCCGAGGTGGACGACCAGTTCATGCTGCGGGCGCGGCCCGGCACGTTCGTGGCCGGCGAGATGCTCGACTGGGAGGCGCCGACGGGCGGCTACCTCCTCCAGGCCACGTTCAGCACCGCGGTCGCGGTGGCCGACGGCGTGCGCCGCTGGCTCGACCGCAACTGAACGGTCAGCCCCGCTGGAGCTGTGACAGGTCGCGCACGGCGCCGCGCGACGCCGAGGTGGTCATGGCCGCGTACGCCTGCAGCGCCAGGGACACGGACCGGTCACGGTCCTCCGGGGTCCACGCGGCAGCACCGCGGGCCTCCTCGGCAGCACGACGGGCCGCGAGCACGTCGTCGTGGACGTCGAGCGTGATCGACCGGCTCGGGATGTCGATGGTGATGGTGTCGCCGGTCTGCACCAGACCGATGAGCCCGCCCTCGGCCGCTTCGGGCGAGGCGTGGCCGATCGAGAGTCCCGAGGTGCCGCCCGAGAACCGTCCGTCGGTCAGCAGCGCACACTCCTTCCCGAGGCCACGGCTCTTGATGTAGGTGGTCGGGTACAGCATCTCCTGCATGCCCGGTCCGCCCTTCGGGCCCTCGTAGCGGACGATGACCACGTCACCGGCCTGGACCTCTTCGCCCAGGATCCCCTCCACCGCGTCGTCCTGGCTCTCGTAGACCCGCGCCGGGCCAGAGAAGTGGAAGATCTCCTCGTCCACTCCAGCCGTCTTCACGATGCAGCCGTCGAGCGCCAGGTTGCCGAACAGGACGGCGAGGCCGCCCTCCTTGGTGTAGGCGTGCTCCGCCGAGCGGATGCAGCCGGACTCGCGGTCGTCGTCGAGGGACGGCCAGCGGGTGTCCTGGCTGAACGCCACCTGGGTCGGAATGCCGGCGGGGCCCGCCAGCCAGAAGTGCTTCGCCTCGGCGGTGCAGGTCGGGCGGGCGATGTCCCACTCGTCGAGCGCAGCACCGAGCGACGGGCTGTGCACGGTCGGCGCCGTGGTGTCGATCAGGCCGGCGCGGTCGAGCTCGCCCAGGATCGCGGGGATGCCGCCGGCCCGGTGCACGTCCTCGACGTGGTACTTGTCGGTCGCCGGAGCCACCTTGCAGATGTTCGGGACCTTGCGGCTCAGCGCGTCGATGTCGGCCATCGTGAAGTCGATGCCACCTTCGTGGGCCGCGGCCAGGATGTGCAGCACGGTGTTGGTGCTGCCGCCCATCGCGATGTCGAGCGCCATCGCGTTCTCGAACGCCGTCTTGTTGGCGACGTTGCGCGGCAGGACCGAGTCGTCGTCCTTCTCGTAGTAGCGGCGGGCGATGTCCACCACGGTGCGGCCGGCACGCAGGAAGAGCTCCTCGCGGTCGGCGTGGGTCGCGACCACCGTGCCGTTGCCGGGGAGCGACAGGCCGAGCGCCTCGGTCAGGCAGTTCATCGAGTTGGCCGTGAACATGCCGGAGCACGAGCCGCAGGTCGGGCAGGCCGACCGCTCGATCTCTGCGACGTCCTCGTCGCTGACGTTCTTGTCGCCGGCGCTCATCATCGCCGAGATCAGGTCGACCTTGACCTCGCTGCCGGCGAGGCGGGTCTTGCCGGCCTCCATCGGGCCGCCGGAGACGAACACCACGGGGATGTTCAGGCGCAGCGCGGCCATCAGCATGCCGGGGGTGATCTTGTCGCAGTTGGAGATGCAGACCAGGGCGTCGGCGCAGTGGGCGTTCACCATGTACTCGACCGAGTCGGCGATCAGGTCGCGGCTCGGGAGGCTGTAGAGCATGCCGCCGTGGCCCATCGCGATGCCGTCGTCGACGGCGATGGTGTTGAACTCCTTGGCCACGCCGCCGGAGGCCTCGACCTCCCGGGCCACGAGCTGGCCCAGGTCCTTCAGGTGCACGTGGCCGGGCACGAACTGCGTGAACGAGTTGGCGATCGCGATGATCGGCTTCTCGAAGTCCTCGTCGGTCATGCCCGTGGCCCGCCAGAGGGCGCGGGCACCGGCCTGGTTGCGGCCGTGGGTCGTGGTGCGTGAGCGGTAGTCCGGCATGGCGTGCACGCTACTTCAGGCCCGTTGCGGGGTTCCCGGCGGGATCTGCCCGTACGCCGCGCAACCATGCCGGGACCGGCGATCTTTAGCGCTAAATTCAGGGGGCCGGACGGGGGCACGAGGACGCTCCCCCGGCACCGCCTGCATGACGATCGACCGACAGACCCACTGGGACCAGCGCTACGCCAAGATCGGCTACCAGAACGTCAGCTGGTACTCCCCCGAACCGCGCTCGTCGATCACGCTGATCTACCGGACGGGCGCCACCACCTCGACCTCGATCGTCGACGTCGGCGCCGGCGCCTCTCTGCTCGTGGACCGGCTGGTGGCAAAGGGCCACACCGACGTCACGCTCGTCGACGTGTCCCGTGTCGCCCTCGACGAGGCGACTGACCGGCTGCCCGACCACTCCGTCGAGCTCACCGTCGTCGACGTGCTCGAGTGGGAGCCCGACCGCCAGTGGGACCTCTGGCACGAGCGGGCGATGTTCCACTTCGTCAACACCGACGAGGACATCGAGCAGTACCGCCAGCTCGTGGCGCGCTCCGTGGTCCCCGGCGGGCACGCCGTCATCGGGACCTTCTCCGAGAACGGCCCGCTCACCTGCTCCGGCCTGCCGGTCGCCCGCTACTCGCTCGAACGCCTGGCCGAGGTGTTCTCCCCGGAGTTCGAGCACGTGTGGTCGGAGCACGAGACCCACATCACCCCGAACGGCGACGCCCAGGAGTTCAGCTGGGTGGTGCTCCGACGCCTGCCCGGCTGAGCCGGGACAGGACTCAGAGGCCGGTCGCCGGCGTGCCGTCCTCCAGCGCGTAGCGCGCCAGGTCTGCGTGCTCCTGCTCCCGCTTGGGGAAGCAGAAGAACACCACCGTGGCGGCCACCACGACGGCGACCGACGCGGCGCCAAAGGCCCAGGTCTGC
>CAJANQ010000012.1 GCA_903941145.1 uncultured Actinomycetes bacterium | reverse complement strand
CGTCACGGCCGAGGGCACCAAGCTCGCCGCCGCGGTGCTCGGCGCCGGAGTGGCGTTCGAGATCGACAACGTCGACCCGATGTTCCAGACCGGCTGGTCCGTGCTGGTGCGGGGCAAGGCCCGCGAGGTCGAGGCGCTCGACGAGCTCATGGCTGTCCAGGAGCTGCCGCTCGCCCAGTGGTCGTCGCACGACAAGCGCCGGTGGGTGAGGATCGAGGCGATGACGGTCACCGGCCGTCGCATCGTCCACCATTCCGACTGAGCGGTACCGCTCCGACAGGGGGCTGTCTGAACGGGCACGGGCGCGTCTCGGTACGCTCGTGCGACTGGCCGGCCGACCGTGCCGCCGGGACTGGACCGACATGTCTGAGCTGCCCGACTTCTTCACCGCCAACCTCGACGTGGCGGCCGCGACCGAGCTGGACGTCGACACGATGTGGAAGGTGTTCCGCCTGGAGCGCACCGGCCACGAGTTCTACGAGCAGCTGGCCCTGCGCATCGACCACCCGGAGGCCCAGGAGCTGCTGCGCCGCAACGGCAAGGAGGAGCTGGCCCACGCCCGCCGCATCCTCAAGGCCATCAGCCTGACGCTCGGCACCGAGGTCGAGCCCACCGAGGAGCAGCTCGAGCTGCACGCCGTCCCGCTGCCCGACACCGTCGACGCCGGGCTGCTGGGTCTGGTCGTGGCGGGCGAGCGCAACGCCGACGCCGGCTACCAGGCATGGGCCGACCAGATGGACGACCCCGAGGTGGCGAAGCTGCTCCGGCTCAACGGCCGCGAGGAGACCATCCACAGCGAGCGGGTCGACCAGGCCATCGCGCTCATGACGGCAGCCGGCTGACGCTGCTCCGTCCCGAGCGGTAGTTCCACGCTGACCCATGTCGGCCACGACGCTGTCGATCCTCGCCTCGGCGGTGTTCCTGCTGCGGCTCCTGCCGCAGCCGGTCCGGCTGTTCCGCTCCGGCGTGGCCGAGGGCGTCTCGCCGATGGCCGCCTACAACGCGGTGCTCGTGGCGTTCGCATGGCTCTACTACGGCATTGAGCAGCGGCTGGTGGCGGTGTGGCTCGTCTCGCTGCTGGCCCTGGTCCCCGGGCTCTGGCAGTCGGCGCTGCTGGTCCGCCGCACCCGGAAGGTCGACGTGGTCGGCGCCGGGGCGTGGGCGCTCGCTCTGGTCTTCGCCTTCGCAGTCGGCCACTTCGGTGCCGTGCTCGGCCTGGGCGTGATCGTGTCGACCGGTCCGCAGGTGGTCGAGGTCCTGCGCAGCGACGACGTCAGCGGCGTGGCCACCGCGACCTGGTGGATCTCGATCCTGGACGCCGCACTCTGGGGCCTCTACGGCGTGGCCCTCGGCGACGGCCCGCTCATCGGGTACGGCGTGATCCTGCTGGTCTGCTCGGTGGTGGTCCTGGTGCGCCTGGCCGTGGTCCGCCGCCAGCCGCCGCACGTGCCGCCGCACCACGCGGCCCACGGCACCGACCCGGTCTCCGCGCTCTAGCCGAGCACCGCTACGCCAGGACCTCGGCGAGCTCGCGCGTGTCCGCGCGGTACGGGCCGTCGGGCTGGTCCGGGTCCACCAACGTCGTCGCGTCCAGGTACACGCGGGGCGTCCGGTAGAGGTACGCCACGGCGGTCCAGTGCGCCGGCGACACGTAGCGGTCGGCCTCGTTGGCCTGCAGCCACGCCCGCACGCGGGGCGCGTGCTTGGCGCTCATGGTCGGGAACAGGTGGTGCTCGACGTGGTGGCTGAAGTTGAAGTGCAGCTTGTCGACGACCGGCAGCGTGGTGACGCTCATCGAGTTCTCCAGCGGGTCGTTCACGGTGGTGAGCGGCCGCATGAAGTGGTTGGTGGCGATGTAGCCCATGACCAGCATGTTGGTCACCACGATCGGGACGACCACTGCGAAGAGTGCGTAGAACGGACCCGCCAGGACAACGACCGCCACCCAGATCGCTGCGCACACGGCGGAGTCGACGATGGCGCGACGACGGTTGAGCCGGGCGAACGACCGCATGTACTTGGACTGGATCCACAGCACGACCTGGCCGTGGAACGTGAACCAGTAGCCCAGGAACAGGTAGCTCATCGGGTGCTTGGAGCCCGGGGCGAGCTTGGCGACGAACCGGGTCGACGGTGCCTTCTCGTAACGCTCCACCGTGCCGAACCCGTCAGGGTCGGAGTTCCCCTTGTTGGTCTTTCCGTGGTGGATCTGGTTGTGCCAGGTCCGCCAGAGCGTCGGCGAGACCATCATCGGACCGAACCCCAGGTAGCCGAAGAAGGTCTGCAGCCCGGTCGAGCCGACCACCGAACCGTGCAGCACCTCGTGCGCCAGGAACCCCATGGCGGCGAAGCACTGGCCGACGACCAGGCCGAGCAGCAGGCACAGGTACCAGGCCGGGCGGACCGT
>CAJANQ010000011.1 GCA_903941145.1 uncultured Actinomycetes bacterium | reverse complement strand
GTCCACGAGCGCAGCCTCGTCGGCCGCTAGGGACGCGGTGAGCTGCTCGACCTTCTTGGCGAGCGCGGCCCGCAGGGCAGTGGCGTCGGCGGCGCGGTCGGCGAGGGAGTCGGCGTCGGCCCGGAGCCGTCCGAGCCGACGCTCGGTGCGGCGTGTGTCGCCGAGGGTGTCGCGGAGCGCCTCCTCGGCCAGCACGTGGAGGTTGGCCCGCCGGGCCCTCTCGGCGCTCGTCAGCGTGGGGTCCAGCGCGTCGTTGACCCCGAAGCCGGTCACGAAGCTCTCGGTCGTGATGGTGCGCAGGTCGTTGCGCAGCCGGGCGGCGACCGGCACGAGCCGGTCGACCTCGGCACGCCGGCGCGCGGCCAGCTCGCCGAGCGCCGCGGCCTCGTCGGTGGTGCCGGCCAGCTGCGTGCGGGTGGCGGCCAGGTCGTCTGCAGTGCGGTCCCGGGTCGACGTGGCGGCACGCTCCTGGGCCAGGAAGCCGTCGAGCGACGGCGAGCTTGCGGGGAGCGCCAGGACCGCAGCGGTCAGGCCCTGGCCCGGCGGCGGGTCGGCGGTCTGCGCCGCCGCGCGGGGCGCCGCGCCCGTGCCCACGACGCCGAGCGCCACAGCGACGAGGGCCGCCCGTGCCGCAAGGGCGGTCTGGCTGGTCAGCACCACTGGCCGCGGTCCTCGAGGACCGTGCGCAGGACCGACGGCCGGTCGGTCATGATCCCGTCGACGCCCAGGTCGAGCAGCCGGTGCATCTCAAGCGGGTCGTCGATGGTCCAGACGTGCACGGCGAGGCCGTTGGCGTGCGCCGCCGCGACAGTGGCAGTGGTCACCAGCTCCAGGCCGGCCTGCCGGACGGGGATCTGCAGGCACCGGTAGGCGGCGTCGGACGGGATGCGGAACCCGGGGAGCTTCACCCCGGCCATGAACGCGGCGGTCGCACGGGGCCCGGCCGACGTACAGAGGTCGTCGCCGAGCAGGGACCGCAGACGTGCGAGGCGCTGGTCCGAGAACCCGCCCACGCAGACGCGGTCCAGCGCGTTGTGGCGGCGCAGGCACTCGGCGAGGGAGACGACGACCTCGTGCGACTTGGCGTCGATGTTGATGCGGGTGGCGGGGAAGGCCTCTAGTACCTGGTCCATGGTCGGGATGGGTTCGGTGCCGCCGATACGGGCCCTCGACACCTCGGACCACGGCAGGTCGACGATCTTGCCGGCCATGTCGGTGACCCGGTCGAGCTGGTCGTCGTGAAACGCGACCATCACGCCGTCGGAGGTCAGGTGCACGTCGGTCTCGAGGTACGGCATGCCGAGCTCGACGGCCGCAGCGAACGCGGCGAGCGAGTTTTCCGGTGCGGCCTCGGTCCCGCCGCGGTGGGCGAACGAGTGCACGCCCGGGAACGCCAGGAACGGATGGTCGAACGACATGGCCACGTCCCGAGGGTAACGGCGGTCGGTGAACGTCCGGTGGCGCGACGAGGGCTACGGGCGGAGCAGCGAGGCGTCCCCGCCGACCCGAACGGTCCACGGTCGCCCCAGGTCGTCGTCGGGGAGGACGAGGTCGGCGGTCTCCCACGTTCCGACCCGGCCCACCACCTGGCCATCACCAAAGCGAGACACGCGGACCTCCGTGCCGGACTCGAACCCGCACACCGTCACTGTGGCCGGGCCGCGCGGCACGACGATCTGCTGCACCGGTTCCGGCGGTGGGTACACCAGTGCCCGGGCGCACTGCGCC
>CAJANQ010000010.1 GCA_903941145.1 uncultured Actinomycetes bacterium | reverse complement strand
CGGTTGCAGCGCCGACGTCGGGAGTCGCGCCGCGACCCAGGTGTCGGGAGAGGCCGACCTCGTCGGCGTGGTGGGGACGACGTGTTCGTCGGCGGCGCTCGGTGCTGCCGACAAGGTGCTGTCCGACCAGAAGATCCTGCTCGTGTCACCAGCGAACACCTCACCTGCGCTCACCAGCGACTTGCAGCACTCCCGCTACTACTTCCGCACGATCTTCAACGACCTGATCCAGGGTTCGGTGGTCGCCGACTTTGCCGCCCAGCTGCCGGGAACCCTGTCGGCGGTCGTGGTGTCCGACGGCAACTCCTACAGCGAGGGGCTTGCCGACATCTTTGGGCGCGAGGTGCAGCGGGCAGGCGGCGGCAAGGTGACGCGCCTGACGACGACGTCGGGCAGCACCGACCCGTCGCTCGAGGGTGCGTTGCCGCCGGACGTTGTCGTCGATCAGCTCGTGGCCACGCAGCCGTCGCTCGTGTTCCTGCCGATGTTCGACCCGCGTTGTACCGAGCTGGTCAAGGGAATACGCGACCGCCCAGAGCTTGCGCAGACGACGGTGGTCGTCAGCGAGGCCTGCCAGAGCACCGACCTGCTCAAGGTGCTGGGTCCGGCGGCGGACGGTGTGCTGGCGTCAGGGCCGGACGTTGCCGACCTGGCGGAGAGCTCGTTCTACAGGGACTCCTTCCGCCCGGCGATCGAGCGACAGACCGGTCGAGCTCCGACCGGGATCTACCACGCCTACGCATTCGACGCGACGAACCTCCTGTTCGGCGCGGTGCGCAGGGCGGCAGTCCGCCTGCCCGGCGGCGCACTCAGGATCAACCGCACCGCGCTGCGGTCGGCAATGTTGGAGGTGAAGGGCTACCCGGGCGTGACGGGGCAGCTCACCTGCCAGCCGAGTGGCGAATGTGCGCAGGGCGCGCGGATCGCGCTGTACGAGGCACCGAACTGGCCGGTCGCTGGTCCGGTCGCTGGGCAGGGCGTGCCGACACCGGTGTTCAGCCAGAACAAGACGCTGGTCGAAGTACTCGGAGCGAACTAACTCCGGCTCACCGGCGTGTGGCCCGTTCATCGCTGCGCCGCCAAAAGTTCTCCTCCATAGTCAGCGTTGCTTCGGCCGGGTCAGGTCAGACTTTGTCCGTGGACCCCAAGTCGCTTGACGTGGTCGTCGCGACGATCGACGAACTCGCAGTCGCCGGAGCGACACGCGCCCGGACCGTGCCCGGCATGGACGGCGCGATGTATGCCCTGTCCTGGCTCGGCGACGACGGCCGGGTCTGGTTCGCTGCTGCTGCCCTCGAAGCAGTCCGGCGCGGACGGCCGATCCCCAGGTTCCTGCACTCGGTCGCGTGGATCGGGTTCGAGTCGGCCATGGTGAACCTGGTCATGAAGAAGCTCGTCCGTCGGCCGCGGCCGGCGGCGTTCGCAGATCAAGAACGTGCCCACGACCTTCGGATCCCGACCGACACCAGCTTTCCGAGCGGCCACGCCGCGTCGGCGGGGACGATGTCGGTGCTGCTCTCTGACGGCAGTCCGCTGGCGCCCTTCTACTTCACGGTCGCGGCCGGGGTGGGGGCGAGCCGGGTCTACGTCGGCGTGCACCATGGCACCGACGTCGCGGTCGGTTGGGCTGTCGGCGCAGTGTTCGGGTTCCTCGGGCGAGCAACGGGTCGACGGCTGGATCGCTTCCTCGTCGGTCGTCCCTGACACCAGCCGGGAACCGCGCCCCCCGCCCCGCAGCTGGTGCTTAGCGGGCGGCGTTCTTCACAAAGTCGTCGAGGTGCTCGCCCTCGAGCCGCTCGGCCCCGCTGTGGAACGAGCCGCGCACGTGGCGGCGCAACGACAGGTCGTCGGTGCCGCGGGCGGCCGAGTGCCACAGGTACCCGTCGTGGAAGAGCGTGTCGCCGCGCTCGCAGTAGACGGCAATCTCGCCGGGCACCTTGTCGAACCCGAGCGGCATGTCGACCGGCGGCGGCTGCGAGGTGTGGCCGCCTGCCGCGGGCGCGCCGTCCGGGACGACCGCACCGTTGGCGTTCACGAACGGCGCCGGCGTGCTCCAGCGGTGGCTGCCGGGCACCACGCGCAGGAACCCGTTGGCGGGGCTGGTGCCGTCGACGTGCAGCGTGAACGCGACCGCCGGCCAGACGTCGAGGTGCGGCCCGCTCTGCCAGTCGCTGTGCCAGCCGATGCGCGTGTACCCGG
>CAJANQ010000009.1 GCA_903941145.1 uncultured Actinomycetes bacterium | reverse complement strand
CGCCGGACTGGTGTCACGGCGGGCCCGGCGCGCCGTGCTGGTCGCCGTGGTGGTCACTGCGGCCTCGGCCGCCGCGGAGCACGGTGGCAGCGACGCTGCTGCGGCCCGGTGCGCCGCGGTCTCGCTCCTTGACGACGCCGCCTACGGGGCTGGTCTCTGGGCAGGCTGCCTGCGGGCCCGGTCGTTCCGGGCGCTGCTGCCCACCGTCACGGGGACGGCGCGATGAGCCACCTGCGCACACTCTTCGTGCACCACGACCCCAACTCGCTCCCCGGCGTGCTGGGCGAGGCGTTCGCCCGGCGCGGCGCGGACCTCGTCGAGCACCAGGTCTGCCGGACACCACTGTCGCCCGTCGGCTCGCCGGAGTTCCCCGACCCCACTGCGTTCGACGCCGTCGTGGTGCTCGGCTCGAGGTGGAGCGTGTACGACCCTGCCTGCGCGCACTGGGTCGAGCCCGAGCAGGCGATGCTGCGCGCCGCCGACGCCGCCGGGGTCCCCGTGCTGGGCTGCTGCTTCGGGGGGCAGGTCCTGGCCGCCGCGCTCGGTGGCACCGTGGCCCCGACCGACCACCCGGAGACCGGCTGGCTGGAGGTCGGGCCGCTCGAGGTGGACGGGCCCGACCGCGGCCTGGTCGCACCGGGCCCGTGGCTGCAGTGGCACGGCGACGCCTTCACCGTCCCGCCCGGCGCCACCGAGCTGGCCCGGACCGCCGCCGGTCCGCAGGCGTTCGTGCTGCGCCGCAACCTGGGACTCCAGTTCCACCCGGAGGCCGACCGCGGCGTGCTCGAGGGCTGGCTGGTCGACGACGAGCACGAGCTGGTCGAGGCCGGCATCGACCCGCAGCCGCTGCTGACCGACGCCGACCGGCTCGGCCCGGAGGTCGGCCCGCTGGCCCACGCCCTGGTCGACCGGTTCCTGGACGACGTCGCCCGTCGGTGACGGCCCGGGTGGCGTGCCAAATAAGTGGAACGTGTTCTACTCTTGCCCTCCGACGACCGGGCACCGTGCCCGGCCTGACCGAGTACGAAGAGGGGGACGCGTGACTGACGACCTGCTGCACGCCCCGCTGACCATCGAGTTCGGCTTCAACCGGACCACCGGACCGGTCGTGGGCGCGTTCTACACGGGCCTGCGAGAGGGCAAGGTCCTGGGGATCAAGGGCGCCGACGGTCGGGTCGTGTGCCCGCCGGTCGAGTACGACCCCACCACGGGCGCTCCGCTGACCGAGATGGTCGAGGTCGGCACCGAGGGCACCGTGACCACATGGTCGTGGGTCCCCACCGACCGTGAGGGCCAGGTGCTGCCAGCCCCGTACGCGCTGGCGCTCGTCCAGCTCGACGGCGCCGACACCGCGATGCTCCACGTTGTCGACGTGTCGAGCACCGACCAGATCTCGACCGGCGACCGCGTGAAGATCCGCTGGGCCGACGAGCGTCAGGGTCTCCTGACCGACATCGCGTGCTTCGAGCCGGCCGGAGGTGCCGCATGAGTGACGACCGCACCGTCTCGACCTTCCCCGAAGGTGTCTGGACCCAGCCCGCGGTGACCGTGCCCGCCCTCGAGGGCGAGCCCGTGCAGCGGGTCACCATCCCGGCGTCCATGCGCTACGACTACTCGCCGGGCCTCACCCAGACCCGGTTCCTGCGCGGTCTCGAGCAGAAGAAGATCTACGGCGAGCGCACGCCCGGTGCCGAGGACGTCTACGTCAGCCACCGCGGCGTCGACCCCGTCACGGGCGTCCCGACGACCGAGGTGGTCGAGGTCGGGCCGAACGCCACCATCACGGCCTTCTGCGTCGTCCACATCGGGTTCGGCGTCAACGCCCCGCCCACCCCCTTCGTCTCGGCCCTCTTCCTGGCCGACGGCGCAGTGGTGTCGCTCTACGGCACCGTGGGAGAGGTCGAGTACGACAAGGTGCGCATCGGCATGCGTGTCGAGCCCGTGTGGGTCGACGACGACGCACTCACCACCTCCATGGAGAACATCAAGTACTGGCGTCCGATCGACGAGCCGGACGTCCCCGCCGAACAGCTGAAGGGACACATGTGATGGCGCCGCAGCGCAACGTGGCCGTCGTCTCGGTCGCCCAGACCCCGCACCGCCGTGCGGCTGCGGGCCTGTCCGAGACCGAGATGATCGAGCCCGCGATCCGTCAGGCCCTCGACCAGGTCGGGGCCACCATCGACGACATCGGGTTCGTCTGCTCCGGCAGCTCGGACTACCTCGCCGGCCAGGCCTTCAGCTTCGTGATGACGCTGGACGCCGTCGGCGCCTGGCCCCCGATCTCCGAGTCGCACGTCGAGATGGACGGCGCCTGGGCGCTCTACGAGGCCTGGCTCAAGATCCAGTCCGGCCACTGCGACACCGCGCTGGTGTTCGGCTACTCGAAGGCGTCGCCCGGCGACCTGCCCCGGGTGCTGACCCGTCAGCTGGACCCCTACTACTACGGCCCGCTCTGGCCGGACTCGGTGGCCCTCGCCGGCCTCCAGGCCCGCGCCATGCTGGACGCCGGTGCGATCACCGAGGCCGAGATGGCCCAGATCGCGGAACGCAACCGCAATGCGGCGAAGGACAACCCCAACGCCCAGCTGCAGGGTTCGCCCTCGGCCGACGAGCTGCTCACGGCCCCGTACGTGGCCGACCCGCTCCGTCGCCACGACTGCGCACCGATCACCGACGGCGGCGTCGCGATGATCATCGCGGCGGACGACGCGGCCCGGAAGTTCTCGAGCCGTCCCGCCTGGATCCGTGGCATCGACCACCGTGTCGACAGCCACAACCTCGGTGCCCGCGACCTGACCCGGGCCCCGTCGATCGCCATTGCGGCCCAGCACGCCGGCGTGGCCGACGGCAAGGTCGACGTGGCCGAGCTGCACGCCCCGTTCACGCATCAGGAGAAGATCGTGCGGACCGAGCTGGGTCTCGGCGACGACGTCCTGGTGAACCCCTCGGGCGGGACGCTCAGCGCCAACCCGGTCATGGGCGCCGGCCTGATCCGCATCGCCGAGGTGGCGAACCGGATCTCCGCCGGCGAGGCCGACCGCGGCGTGGCGCACGCCACCAGCGGCCAGCTCTTGCAGCAGAACCTCGTGTGCGTCCTGGAGGGTGAGTGATGGGTGCCAACCGTGTTGCCGTGATCGGCTGCGGCCAGACCAAGTACACCGCCATCCGTGGCGACGTGTCGATGCCGGGCCTCATCCGTGAGGCCGCCTACCGGGCGCTCGACGACGCCGGGCTGACGATGGACGACATCGACGCCGTGGTCATCGGCAAGGCCCCCGACTTCTTCGAGGGCATGATGATGCCCGAGACCTACCTGGCCGAGGCGCTCGGCGCAGTGGGCAAGCCGCTGTTCCGTGTGCACACCGCCGGCTCCGTGGGTGGCTCGACGGCCATCGTCGCCGCCTCGCACGTCGAGGCCGGCGTGCACGAGCGGGTCCTGACCATCGGCTGGCAGCAGCAGTCGGTGTCGGAGGCCATGTGGGCACTGTCGTTCCCGATCCCGTTCCAGCAGCAGCTGGTGGCGGGTGCGGGCGGCTACTTCGCCCCGTTCATCCGTGAGTACATGCGGCGCTCCGGCGCCCCGGACGACATCGGCATCCTCGTGGCGCTGAAGGACCGGGTGAACGCCCTCAAGAACCCGTACGCCCACCTGCACGAGCCCGAGATCTCCTACGACTCCATCAAGGAGTCCTTCATGCTCTGGGAGCCCATCCGGTACTCCGAGACCTGCCCGTCCTCCGACGGCGCGTTCGCCATGGTCCTGGGTTCCGAGAAGGCCGCCGAGCAGGCGCAGGCCGCGACCGGCGTCCGCCCGGCGTGGATCATCGGCACCTCCATGAAGTCGGAGCCCGCGACCGCCAACGGCCGCGACCAGATCACCCCGCAGGCCGGTAAGGACTGCGCGGCGGACGTCTACCGGCAGGCTGGCATCACCAACCCGCTCGAGCAGATCGACATGGTCGAGATGTACGTGCCGTTCTCCTGGTACGAGCCCATGTGGCTCGAAAACCTGGGCTTCGCGGCCGAGGGCGAGGGCTGGAAGCTGACCGAGAAGGGCACCACGCAGATGGACGGCCAGCTGCCGGTTAACTGCTCGGGCGGCGTGCTCTCGACCAACCCCATCGGGGCGTCCGGCATGATCCGCTTCGGCGAGGCCGCCATGCAGGTGCGGGGTCAGGCCGGCGACCACCAGGTCGACGGTGTGAACACTGCCCTCGGGCACGCCTACGGCGGTGCGGCACAGTTCTTCGCGATGTGGGTCGTCAGCGCGGAGAAGCCCTGACCTCCCAGCACTCTGAGCAGCCGGCCGCCGGTCCTCCGGCGGCCGGTGCCGCGCCCGGGCAGGTCCCGGGCCGAGGGCTGCTGATCGCCGGCGTGGTGCTGGTCACTGCGTCGTTCATGGTCGGGGTCGTCGGGATGGCGTTCGCCGTGCGCACCCTGAACCCCACGCGCTTTGAGCGGAACGTCATCGAGGTGGGCGACGTCCGGTCGAAGGTGCCGGGCGAGGTCGAGTTCCGCATCGACGAGCCGCTCCGCGCCGGGACCGACGCCGACGTGATGTCGGTCGGCATCGCCACCACCGGGTCCGGACCACTTCCCGTGTGCGCGCTGACGGGCCCCGACGGCGAGGTGGTCGAGCTGCGCCCGCCCAGGGGTGGTGAGCTGTGGCTCCGCGACCGGGCGAAGCAGGTCGACCTGGTCGGCGTGGCCCGGCTCGGCCCCGGCCGCTACTCCGCCACGTGCGAGCGCAAGGGCGACAGCGAGCGTTCCTTCGAGGTCGGGCGCGTCGTGGGGGAGCAGGACGTGCGCGTCCTGGTCCTGCCGCTGCTCGGGGTCCTCGGGCTCACGCTCCTGGCCGGCCTGCTGTTCCTGGTCGGTGGCACGCTCGCCGTGGTCGGTCTCGTGCGCCGGTCGCGCTGGCGCCGGGAGCAGGCCGGCCTGCCGCCCGTCTAGCGGGGCGGACCGCGGTCCCCGGGCCCGTGTCGCACGGTTGCAGTTGTCTGGTCGGCGCCACCGCCCGACCAGGAGTTGCCCGTGCCGACCGTGATCACCAACCCCATCGCCGAGTTCCACCTGGTGGGCGACCCTGACGACCCGTCCGGGGTCGAGGCCGTCGCCACCTTCTACGGCGAGGAAGGCGCCCAGGTAGAGATGCGGTTCTCCCGCCGGGGGCTCAGCGGCTCGCTCGCCGCACTCCTCTTCGAGTGCGAGGTGGACCTCCACATCGGCCAGACCAAGGGGATCATGGAGGTCGTGGCCCGCAAGGGCGAGGCGCCGCCCGCCGACGGCGAGCCCCTCACCCTCTACGAGCTCCTCCGGCTGCACGAGCTCGGACGGCCCGCCCAGCACGAGGACCCGGACGAAGTTCCCTGAGCGGGTGCTCCGGTGCGTCCGCAGCTGCTTGCCTTTCGGGTGAACACTGCTTACCGTCGCCATGTCGTGTTCGGTGCAGGCGGCACCGTCGGCCCGTGGCGGTCGTGCGTCGAGGGAGTGCAGATGCTGAAGTCTCGATCGGTCCGTGCCGCAGCCGTGGCGCTGGGCGCCACGGCGCTGCTGGCGCTCGCCGCCTGTTCCCCGCCGGTCGCACCGCCGGTGGAGCGCACGCAGCAGCCGCTCCCGGCCGCCTGCCCCTCGGGCGGCGGCCCGGTCACCCCGCCGGCCACCGTCGGCGTGGGTCCGCGGCTGACCGTCCTGGTGCCGCCCGCCAACTACCAGCCCGGGGTCAAGTACCCGCTCCTGGTCAGCTTCCACCCGTTCCTCCTCGACCAGACGTCGTGGGAGAACTACTCGCTCCTCGGCCACAACGCGTCGGCTCGCGGCTACTGGACGCTGATCCCCCGCGGCAGCGACCCCGGCCCGCGCTGGTCGGCGGCTGGCGGACCTGACTACGGCGTCGACGACGTCGGCTACATCGACGACCTCATCGTCAACACGGCCAGCACCGTCTGCGTCGACCGTGACCGGATCTTCGCCGCCGGGTTCTCGGCCGGTGCGGCCATGTCGGTCGGTCTGAGCTGTGAGCTGCCATGGCGGTTCCGGGCCGTCGTCGCCTCGGGCGGCTCCAACCTGACCAGCGTGTGTCCCGGTGTCGGACCGACCGACGCACTCATCATCCACGGCACCGCGGACGGGTTCGCCCCGCTCGACGGCAACACCTCCGCGCCGGTGCCACCCAAGGGCATCACGGTCGACTCGGTGGTCGCCAACTTCGCGGTGCGAAACGGCTGTGGCGCCACGCCGACGCCCGTCGTGAAGACCCCGACCGTGACCCGGCAGGTGTACTCGTGCCCCGGCCAGCGCCTCGAGTACTGGCCGGTGCAGGGCATGGGCCACACGTGGGCGTCCGCGGCGTTCCCGCTCGACCTGGTGACCGGCCCGACCGACACCACGTTCTCGGCCACCAAGGAAGCGCTGGACTTCTTCGACGCTTCTTGAGACCTTCTGACCATCGCATTGCCTGACGGCCGCTCCCATGCCGGTCGTCAGAACGAGCACCGCCCGGCCATCCCTAGGGATGGCCGGGCGGTGTGCTGTCCGGGTGTCCCGGCCGTCGACCCAGGAGGGCGGGCGGCCGGCGGTCCGGAACGGTTCGTGTCGCCGTGACGGAGCCCGTCGGCTAGTCCTTCTTGGCGAACGGGTCGGTGCCGTGCTTGCGCGACGCCGTCTCGACCGGCACGAAGTCGTGGGTCTCGGTCGGCAGGTACCGCTGGGCCGACTGGTCCAGGTCCCGGGCGTAGAACTG
>CAJANQ010000008.1 GCA_903941145.1 uncultured Actinomycetes bacterium | reverse complement strand
CCGGCTACATGGCACCGTTGCCCGACCAGGGGGAGGGCTGCTGGCCGCAGGTGCCACTGCTGCCACGCGACGTCGCCTACCTGCGGGCCAAATTCAGGGAGATGAACCAGATGCTCGTCGAGGCTGCCGCCGCGGCGGGTGACACGTTCGTGGACCTGTACACGCCGAGCCTCGGCCACGACCTGTGCACGCCCTACCAGGTGGCCTGGGTGAACGGCCTGGCGATCGACCCGGCCGGCATCCCGCTGCACCCGAACGAGTACGGCCACGCCAACGTGGCGCCGCTGGTGGCGGCCGCGGCGGGACGCGCGCTCGCCGCCGGCTGAGCCCGTCAGCCGGGCGCACCGTCCCGGTACTCGTAGACCACGTCGTCGAACGAGTCGACAGGGAAGACGTAGAGGATCCGGAGCACGTCGTCGCCCGTGTTGCGGGCCGAGTGCCACGCACCGCCCGGCACGAAGACAGTGGAGCCGGCAGCGACCGGGAGCTCCCGGTCGTCGACCACCACGGCACCGGTGCCGGAGAGCACGAAGTAGAGCTCGTCGGGGTCGTGACGGTGGACGAACGTGCGGTCCGGGGCGCCCGGCTCGACCTCGGCCACGCCGGCAGTGAGCGAACGGCCCGGGGTGTGCGCACCACCGAGGACGGTCTGCCACGACACTGCACCGGGGCCGGACCCGGTCCACCGCTCGACAGGAACTTCCGACAGGTTCACGGCGAACGGTGCCGATCCCGCAGAGGTCTGGGTCAGGTTGAACTCGTCCAACATGCGCCATGAACCCTAGCGACCGACCGCGGGTTGAAGGCCAACTACTGGTACGGTGCTCACAGCGCAACGGCCAACCCGGCCGACGCTGTCGCCAGTCGCAGGTGTTGCCCCGCTGCCCAAGGTTGCGGATCGGTTCCCGTGTTCAGGCGAACCCCACACCTCTCAGACAGGACCCTTGTGCCCATCTCCTTCGCCGATCTTGGCGTTCCCTCCGACGTCGTGGAGCGCCTTGCCGCCCGCGGCATCCGCTCCCCGTTCCCCATCCAGGAGCTCACCCTCCGCGACGGCCTTGCCGGCCGCGACGTGTCGGGCCGCGCCCCCACCGGGTCGGGCAAGACGCTGGCCTTCGGCATTCCGCTCGTCGTGGACTGCCCCGAGGCGCAGCCCACGCGGCCCTCGCGGCTCGTGCTCGTCCCCACCCGGGAGCTGGCCACACAGGTGTGCGTCGAGCTCCGCCAGCTGGTGTCCGAGGGCGGTCCTCGGGTCGAGGCCGTGTTCGGCGGCGTGCCGATCGGCCGACAGGCCCAGGCACTCCGGCGTGGTGCCGAGATCGTCGTGGCGTGCCCCGGCCGCCTGGCCGACATGATCAACCAGAAGATGGTCCGCCTCGACCACGTCGACGTGGTCGTGCTCGACGAGGCCGACCGCATGGCCGACATGGGCTTCCTGCCCGAGGTGCGCCGCCTGCTCGACCAGTGCCCCGACGACCGGCGCACGATCCTTTTCTCCGCCACGCTCGACGGCGACGTCGACGTCCTCGTGAAGCGGTACCAGCACGACCCCGTGCGCCACGAGCTCGTCCTCGACGACGACGACCTGCCGGAGGTCGACCACTACTTCTGGCACGTCGACCGCGCCGACCGCGTCACCACCACCGCCCAGGTCGTCGACCGGGTCGGGCCGACCGTCGTGTTCGTCCGCACCAAGCACGGCGCCGACCGCATCGCCCGCCAGATGACGCGGGCCGGCGTGGTGGCCGAGGCCATCCACGGCGACCGCTCCCAGGGCCAGCGCGACCGTGCGCTCGAGGCGTTCCGCAGCGGCAAGGCCGACGCCCTCGTCGCGACCGACGTCGCAGCTCGCGGCATCCACGTCGACGACGTCGCCGCCGTGGTCCACTTCGACCCGCCGGCCGACTTCAAGGACTACGTCCACCGCTCGGGCCGCACCGGCCGCGCCGGCGCACGTGGCGTGGTCGTCACGATGGTCCACGAGGACGTCCGTGACGCCGTCAAGCAGCTGCAGCGAAAGCTGGACCTGCCGCTCGGCCTGACCGACGCCGACCTCGAGGTCCTGCCCCTGCGCAACACCCCGCGGCCTGCAGCCCCGAGCAACCGTGCGTCCAAGACGGCCGCCCGTACCGACTCGCGCAACGAGGGCAGCTCCTCCGGCTCGACCCAGACCGCCGAGCGGCCGTCCGACCGTGACGGCGACCGGCCGTCGCGCCGACGCCGTCCCTCGGGCGGCCAGGGCAAGAGCGGCAAGGGTGGGCAGTCCAACAGCGGCCGTCCCGGCCAACCCCGGAAGAAGGCGCCTCGGGCGTCCAAGGCGTCCCGGGGCGACGGGCCCCGGTCCCGCTCCGCCTCTCGCTAGGGCCGGTACGCCCGGTACGCCGGTCTCGGCATGAGCCAGTACGAACCGGTCCGACCCTCGACTTCGGCGATTCGGTCCGACGCGTCCACCAGAAGGTCCACCCCGGCCGGACTCGCGCCGCGGGCCTCGAGCAGGCCGGCCCGCAGCGCGGCCGACAGGTACTTGTTGCCGGCCACCGCTGCGGGGTCGACCAGCGAGGCGCGGACCAGGTCGGCCAGGACAGGCTCCCTCGAGGCCCGACCAGCCGGCGTGAGCTCGAGCGGGTGTGCCGCGAGCTCGCTGACGGCAGACGCACGCAGGGCACGCACCTCCCTTCGGACAGCGCGTGGTGGGGCGCCCGTGGTCGCCACGCGAGTTCCACCCGGCACCCGCTCGCGTGCACCTGTTGCCACGAGCACCCACGGCTGACGGCCGGTTGCCCGGTAGT
>CAJANQ010000007.1 GCA_903941145.1 uncultured Actinomycetes bacterium | reverse complement strand
AGGCTCACCCCGTCGAGGACGGGGGGCCCGGCGGCGAAGGACTTGGTGACCGAGTGGACCACCAGCCCGTCCGCCGAGGCGGTCATCCAGGCTCCTGCTCGTGGCGCAGCGTCGGGAACAGCACGACGTCGCGGATGGTGCCGACGTCACACAGCAGCATGACCAGCCGGTCGATGCCGATGCCCAGACCGACCGTGGGCGGCAGGCCGTACTCGAGTGAGCGCAGGTAGTCGGCGTCGACCACCATGGCCTCGTCGTCGCCCTCGGTCTTCTGGCCGGCCTGGTGCTCGAAGCGCTCCCGCTGCACCGTCGGGTCGGTCAGCTCGGAGAACCCGTTGCAGAGTTCCCGGCCGACCACGATGCCCTCGAACCGCTCGGTCAGGAGCGGGTCGTCACGGTGGGTCCGCGACAGCGGCGAGACCTCGGCCGGGTAGTCGGTCACGAACGTGGGGTGCCACAGCGTGTGCTCGGCGGTCTTCTCGTACAGCTCGAGGAGCAGCTTCCCGGAGCCGTAGGACTCCTTCCACGGGACCTCGTAGCGGTCGCACACCGCACGGAGCACGTCGACCGGGGTGTGGACCGAGACCTCTTCGCCGACCATCTCGGACGTGATCTGGGCCAGGGTCACCCGGCGCCACGGGGCCGACAGGTCGACCTCCTTGCCCTCGTAGGTGACGGTGGTCGTGCCGTGCAGCGCCGTCGCCAGGTGGGCGACGAGCTCCTCGGTCAGGGCCATGTGCGTCTCGTAGTCGCCGTAGGCCTCGTAGCACTCGAGCATCGTGAACTCGGGGTTGTGCCGCGTCGAGATGCCCTCGTTGCGGAACACGCGGGCGATCTCGTAGACCCGCTCGAACCCGCCGACGACCAGCCGCTTCAGGTAGAGCTCGGGCGCGATGCGCAGGAAGAGCTCCATGTCGAGCGCGTTGTGGTGCGTGACGAACGGTCGGGCCAGTGCGCCGCCGGGGATCGGGTGGAAGACCGGGGTCTCGACCTCCAGGTAGTGGCGGTCCTCCATGAACTGGCGGGTCATGGACAGGATCCGGCTGCGGGCGGTGAACACCCGCCGGGACTCCTCGGTCACCCACAGGTCCAGGTACCTCTGCCGGTAGCGAAGGTCCGGGTCGGAGATGCCGTGGAACTTGTCGGGGAAGGGCCGACGGGTCGGGGCCAGCAGCGTCCACCCGTCCACGCGGATCGACAGCTCGCCGCGGCGGGTCGTCATGACCTCGCCCTGGACGCCGATCCAGTCACCCAGGTTCAGCTCGCAGAACTGCTCGAAGTCCGGGGTGGTCTTGGAGGGGGCGAACAGCTGGATCCGTCCGGTGGCGTCGGCCATCGTGCCGAACGCCAGCTTCCCCTGGACGCGGCGCAGCATCAGTCGGCCGGCGACCGAGACGACGGTCCCGGTCTCCGTGCCCGGCTCGAGGCCGCCGAACTCCTCGGCGAGCGGCGCAGCCTGGTGGGTGACCTGGTACGTGTAGGGCTGCTCGAAGCCACCGAAGCGCACGTCGTCGGGCGACAGCGTGGGGGCGTCCTCGGCAGCCGGATCAGCCTGCTCGGTCTGTGCGTCCGGGTCAGTCATTGTCCTGGTTCTTCTCCCAGATGAGCCGCAGGCCGTGCAGCGTGAGCCACGGCTCCTCGTGCTCGATGGACGTGGCGACCGGGGCGATGAGCCCGGCCAGGCCGCCGGTGGCGATCACGGTCGACTCGCCGATGACTGCCTCGATGCGCTGGCACATGCCGTCGACGAGGGCCGAGTAGCCGTACACCGCGCCCGACTGGATGGACTCGACGGTGGTCTTGCCGATGACGCTGCGGGGCTCGACCAGCTCGACCCGGCGGAGCGCCGCGGCACGGCCGAAGAGGGCGTCCATCGAGATCTCGATGCCGGGCACGATGGCGCCGCCCAGGTACTCGCCCTTCTCCGAGATGACGTCGAAGGTCGTGGCCGTGCCGAAGTCGACGACGATGGTCGGCCCGCCGTACAGGTCGTAGGCGCCCACCGCGTTGGCGATGCGGTCGGCCCCGACCTCCT
>CAJANQ010000006.1 GCA_903941145.1 uncultured Actinomycetes bacterium | reverse complement strand
GGCGATCCGCACCGACGGCTTGTCCATCGGGATGTTCGCGGCCGCGTAGTCGGTGGCCTTCCAGCCGGCGCCGATGCCGACCTCGAGGCGGCCGCCGCTGAGCCGGTCGATGGTCGCCAGCTCCTGGGCCACGACCGCCGGGTGGCGGTAGTCGGTGGCCAGCACGAGCGAGCCGATGCGCAGGGTCGTGGTGGCGTCCGCCGCCGCCATGAGCGCCGCGATCGGGGCGAGCTGTTCGTCCAGGTGGTCGGCGACGGTCAGGACGCTGACGCCCAGGTCCTCGGCCCGGCGGGCGAAGGGGAGCAGCTCCTCGGTCGCGTGGAGGTGCGAGGCCTGGACGGTGAATCGGAACGGTCGGTGCGCTGCCACCCGGCGACCCTAGCCGGGAGGTTCCGGGCGTGTTCCGGGGGTCCCTGCAGCCGCCCCTAGGGTTTGGCGCATGGCCACCGACCCGCTCTCCGACTTCACCACCGAGACGTTCTCGTACGCCGGGAAGTCCCGCACCGTCTACGTCCAGGGCACCGGCCCGGCCGTGGTCGTCATGGCCGAGGTCCCCGGGATCACCCCCAAGGTGGCCGACTTCTCCCGCATGCTCGTGGAGCGTGGCTACACGGTGTTCCTGCCGCACCTGTTCGGCGTGCCCGGCGAGGGTCCGACCCCGGCCGCCATGGCCAAGACCATCGTCCCGGCCTGCGTGTCCAAGGAGTTCCGGGCGTTCGCCCTGCGCACCACCCCACCGGCCATCGACTGGCTCCGGGCGCTGGCCCGTGAGGCGCACGAGCGCTGCGGCGGCCCTGGGGTCGGTGCGGTCGGCATGTGCTTTACCGGCGGGTTTGCGCTCGCCATGGCCACCGAGCCGGCGCTGCTGGCCCCGGTGCTGAGCCAGCCGTCCCTGCCCATCGGCAAGCGGGGTGCAGCCGACCTGCACCTCTCCGACGCCGACCTGCTCGCGGTCAAGGAGCGCGACGACCTGTGCGTGCTCGGCTTGCGGTTCACGGGCGAAAAGCTCTCGCCCCGTTCCCGGTTCGACTCGCTCCGCCGCGAGCTGGGCGACCGGTTCATCGGGGTCGAGCTGCCCACGCCGGCCGACAAGCCGCGTGCCCACTCCGTGCTCACCGAGGACCTGGTCGAGGGTCCCGACGAGCCGACCTGGAAGGCCTTCGAGCAGGTCGTCGACTTCCTCGCGGAGCGCCTCCAGACCTCGTCCGGCGTGTGACACCCCCCGGTTAGGGTGACGCCCGTGTCACCTCCCGACCTGCTCGCCGGCCTGAATCCCGCCCAGTTCGAGGCCGTCACCCACCAGGGCGGCCCGCTCCTGGTGGTCGCCGGCGCCGGCTCGGGCAAGACCCGGGTGCTCACGCACCGCATCGCCCACCTGATCGACGAGCAGGGCGTCTCGCCGTTCGAGATCCTGGCCATCACGTTCACCAACAAGGCCGCCGGCGAGATGCGCGAGCGCGTCGGCCACCTGGTCGGCCCGGTCGCCCAGAAGATGTGGGTGTCCACGTTCCACTCGGCATGCGTGCGGATCCTGCGCACCCACGCCGAGCACCTGGGGTACCCCAAGGCGTTCACCATCTACGACCAGGCCGACGCCCTCCGCCTGGTCACCTACGTGCAGCGTGACCTGGGCCTGGACCCCAAGCGGGTCCCGCCCCGGACCGTCCACGGCATCATCTCGTCGGTCAAGAACGAGGGCCTCGGCCCGGCCGAGTACGCGGAGAAGGCCGGCATCGTCCACGAGCGCCGGATCGCCGAGGTGTTCGACGAGTACCAGCGGCGCCTGCAGCGGGCCGGCGCCATGGACTTCGACGACCTGCTCGGGCAGACCGTCCACCTGTTCCGGGTCCGCCCGGACGTCCTGGAGCAGTACCAGCGCAGGTTCCAGCACGTCCTCGTGGACGAGTACCAGGACACCAACCCCGTCCAGAACGAGCTGGTCATCCAGCTCGGCTCGGCGCACCGGAACGTGTGCGTCGTGGGCGACCAGGACCAGAGCGTCTACCGGTTCCGCGGCGCCGACATGCGCAACATCGCCGAGTTCGAGTCGACCTTCCCGGATGCCACCGTCGTGGTGCTCGAGCAGAACTACCGGTCCACCCAGACCATCCTCAACGCCGCCAACGCCGTCATCGCCAACAACATGGGCCGCAAGCCCAAGGACCTGTGGACCGACTCCGGCGAGGGCGCCAAGATCGTCCACTTCACTGGCGAGGACGAGTCCGACGAGGCCCAGTGGGTGGTCCACGAGGCCTCGCAGCTCCAGCAGGGCGAGTACCGCTGGTCCGACATGGCGATCTTCTACCGGACCAACGCCCAGTCCCGCGTGGTGGAGGAGCAGCTCATGCGGACGGGCGTGCCCTACCGCGTCGTGGGCGGCACCCGCTTCTACGACCGCAAAGAGGTCAAGGACGCGCTCGCCTACCTGAAGGCCGTCGTGAACCCGGTCGACGAGGTCAGCGTGAAGCGCGTCCTCAACGTGCCCAAGCGTGGCGTCGGCGACCAGTCGGTGGGCCGCATCGACGCGTTCGCCCGGGCCGAGGGGATCTCGTTCGTCGACGCCCTCCGGCGCTGGGACGAGGCCGGGGTACCTGGCCGCACGGCGCGGGGCATCGAGAAGTTCCTCGAGGTCCTCGACGAGGCGTCCGCGCTGCAGGCGTCGCCAGCCGTCGTGCTACAGGACGTGCTCGACCGCTCCGGCTACATCGCCGAGCTCGAGGCCGAGGGTGGTGTGGAGGCCGAGGGGCGCCTGGAGAACCTCGAGGAGCTCGTCGGCAGCGCCGAGGAGTTCGAGACCGTCGACGAGTTCCTGGAGCAGGTCGCCCTGGTGGCCGACACCGACGCCCTCCCGGACCCTGACGACCCGTCCGACACCGGCATCGTCCTCATGACCCTGCACTCGGCCAAGGGCCTCGAGTTCCCGGTCGTGTTCCTGGTCGGCATGGAGGAGGGCGTGTTCCCCCACGTCCGGTCGCTCACCGAGCCCGACGAGCTCGAGGAGGAGCGCCGTCTTTGCTACGTGGGGCTGACCCGGTCGCGCGAGCGGCTGTTCCTGTCCAACGTGTGGGCCCGCACGCTGCACGGCGCCACCAACTACAACCCGGCCAGCCGGTTCCTGTCCGAGATCCCCGAGGGTCTGGTCGAGGAGTCGCCGTCGAGCCGGTCCGGCCGCAGCCGTCCCTCCCGCTCGGACGGCTGGTCGTCCACCTCGTGGTCCACCGGCTCGGGCCGCGGCAGCTGGGGCGGTGGCTCCGACCACTCGAGCAGCGGGTTCGGCGGCCGTCGTGACGACGACCGTGCGCCGACCGTGGCCCCGCCGCAGCCCACCAACGCACACGAAGCCGGGTTCTCGCTCGGCGACGACGTCCTGCACGCCAAGTGGGGCGAGGGCGTGATCATCCACGTCGAGGGCAGCGGCGACAAGGCCGAGGCCGTCGTCCGGTTCCCGTCGGTGGGGGAGAAGCGGCTGCTCCTGGCGTGGGCCCCGCTGGAAAAAGTCCAGCGCTGATACTGCGTGGCTGCCCTCCGTTGGGCGAGACTGCGAGCGAGTGACCATGACGTTCGCCCCCCACGACGTCCTGCCGCGAGTGCTGCGGCCGTCTGCCCTGCGCCGCCGCGTGGGGATGTTGCTGCACCGTTCCGCGACCCTGGCCGAGCTGGCCGACGGACTCGCCGAGCTCCACGGCGACTCGCTCCTGGTCACCGAGTCGCACGCCAACGGTCGCGACCGCACGCTCACCTACGCCCAGGCCGCCAAGCTGGTGCGGCAGTGGTCGGCGGCCGTCGCCGCCCGGTCCGAGCCGGGCCAGCCCGTCGTGGTGGCCACGCCCAACTGCTACGACCAGCTCCTGGTGTGCCTGGCCGTGGCCCGCGCCGGCCGACTGCCGGCACCCGTCAACCAGCAGATGAGCTCCGCAGAGGTCGACCACGTCGTGGCCGACTCCGGCGCGGCGCTGGTCGTGCGCGACGTCGCCGAGCTGCGCACAGGTCCGGGCTCCCGGGCCCGACCACCGGCCGCGGCCACCCCGTCGCCCGACGACGTCGCTGCGCTCTTCTACACGTCGGGCACCACCGGCCGGCCCAAGGGGGCGGCGCTGACGCACCGGGGGCTGGTCGGACAGATCAGCTCGGCGGCCGCCTGGCCCGGGTCGCTCCGCCGTGACGAGCTGGTCGTGTCGCTGCCCGTCGCCCACATCATGGGGTTCGTCGCGCTGCTCGCCCCCGCCGTCGCCGGGATCCCGGTCTGGTTCCAGCCCAAGTTCTCGCCGCGCGGCGTGCTCGACGCCATCGAACAGCGCCGCTGCACCGCCTTCATCGGCGTGCCCGCCATGTACCGGATGCTCCTCGAGGCCGGTGCGGCCGACCGCGACCTGACCTCGGTCCGGGCGTGGATGTCGGGAGCGGACGTCATGCCCGCCGACCTGGCCAAACAGTTCAAGTCGTTCGGCGCCACGGCCACCCTCCCGCTCGTCGGGGCGGTCGGCGAGGCGGTCTTCGTCGAGGCCTACGGCATGGTCGAGATCGGCGGCGGCGCGGCGGCCAAGGTGTCACCGCCCATGCTGCCGGTCGGCCTTGGCGACTCGCTCGGCGTCCCGCTCCCGGGCTGGAAGTTCCGCGTCGGCGACGCCGAGGGCCGGTCGGTCTCCTCCGGCCAGGTCGGCGAGCTCATGCTGAAGGGCCCGGGCGTCCTGCGCGGCTACTGGGGCGACGAGGCCGCCACCTCGGCCGCCCTCACCGAGGACGGCTGGCTGCACACGGGTGACCTGGTGCGCGCCGGGCCGTTCGGGACCGTCATGTTCCACGGCCGCTCCAAGCACGTCATCAAGTCGGGCGGCTACTCGGTGTACCCGGTCGAGGTCGAGGCCGACCTCGAGGAGCACCCCGACGTGCTCGAGGCAGCGGTCGTCGGGCTCGACGACCCCAAGCTGGGCGAGGTCCCGGTCGCCGCGGTCCGCATGAAGAAGCGCTCGAAGACCACCCCGGCCGAGCTGGTCGAGTGGGCCGAGCAGCGCATGGCCCACTACAAGGCACCCCGCCGCGTGGTCGTGGTCGACGAGCTGCCGCGGACCGGCACCCGCAAGGTCCAGCGCGAGCAGCTGCTCCCGCTCTTCTCCGACTGACGTCCCCCTCGTCCCCCTACCCAGATTTCGTGACGTCTCGCCGCCAATGAGCGG
>CAJANQ010000005.1 GCA_903941145.1 uncultured Actinomycetes bacterium | reverse complement strand
GGGCCCTGCCGGATAGATTCACCGACACCTTTGGCGCTCGTAGCTCAATTGGATAGAGCATCTGACTACGGATCAGAAGGTTGGGGGTTCAAGTCCCTCCGAGCGCGCTGACCAAGACCCCTTGCCCGGCAAGGGGTCTTGTGCGTTCTCTGCTCTTTGTCCACAGCGTGCGGACCTCGTCACGGGCCAGTGCGATCACCGATCGACCCTTGCCAGGGCCGCGTCGAGGAGTCCCGCCGGGTTGCCGGGCCAGTCAGGCGCGAGATCGGCGACGGCGATGGCAAGTGCACGATCACGATCGCCGCCCGAGCGCAGGTGGAGCACCAGCGCAAGGGTGGCGAGCGCCTCTACGGGGTTGGTGCTCGACGCTGCGAAGGACAACCAGCTGGGCAGGCCCTTGTTCAACCGCAACCCCAAGAAGTCTCCGTTGTCGGGCCCGGCGACGAGGTCGAGCAGCAGTTCCGCCGGTGCACCCGAATTGGCCATGACTGCACTCCGGACGCCCGACTCCGCAAGCGTCCGGAGCAACTCTGGCGAGGTGGTCGGATCGCCAGCCAACCGCCACCTCTGCTGGTAGTGAAGCGAGTCGACGAGCTCCGGCGGGGTCGACGGGTCCGGTGGCAGGTGCAAGGTGACGTCTGCCCCGGGGTGGGCCCTGTCAATCTCCTCGAGCAGCTCGGGGGGACAGTTCGGGTTCTGTGCGACGGGCCAGGTCCAGACGTCCGCTGGGTACAGGTCAGTACCGTCCCGGACCAGCCGGGCGAGCAGCTCTGGGGTGAGCGGCTGATGCTCGGCGGTTGACCTGGCGATGTCGCCGAAGCGGGAGTCGAGCAGCTCGACGGCGAGGTCCGGCGGGCAGTTCGGGTGCATGGCTGCGACGGCGGCCGGCCCAGTCGGTAGGTCCGTGGGGGCACGTCGGACCAGGAGTCGCAGCAGCTCAGGCGGGCAGTTGGGGTTGGCGGCGACTGAACGGTCGGCCACTGCCGGATCCTCGGCCAGCTCACGAAGCTGGTCGGCGCCCAGCGCTGGATTGCCCGCGGCGGCAGGCTCTCCCTGTCGCGCCGCGCTGAGCACCGTGTCGATCGGGCACGCCGGGTTGCCGAGCGCCCAGATCCGCACCGTGAGGCTGTCGGCGAGTGCGAGACGGTCAAGGGTCGACGAGTCGACCGAAGGGTGCTGAATCACCGCGACGCGCACACCGTCGTCCTCGACCCGCCGGGCTAGTTCGTCGAGAATCGCCGCCTGGGCGCTGGGGTTGCCGGCGACTGCGATCACAACAGCCAGATCGTCGTCGCGTGCAAGGGCAGCCAGGACCTCGGGCGCGGCCGACGGGTTGCCGGCCAGGGCTACACGCACCGACGGGTCGGCATCTTCGGCGACACGCTCTTGCAGCGTGACAGGCAGGCCGACCCGGCCAGCTACCTCACGGCGCACCCAGGGCACCGGGGCGTCCACCATCGAGCGGGTCTGAGCAGTTTCATCAGCAAGGACGACCTCCAGGTCCTGCCAAGGGTCCCAGTCCGGCGGCACCGGACGGCCTGGACCCGGAAGCATCAGGGCGGTCCGGACCGCCCACGCGCGCCACGGCGTACAAGTCGAAGGGTCGATCCGGCGGAGCACTTCGAGTTCGTCCTCGACCTTCTGCCACGCGCCGTAGTCGTCGCCGGTGTGGTCGCGGACCTCGCCGACGACTTTCGCCACCTCGCAGAGAAGGTCCAGCGCCCCACGAGCCGTGTCGTCGTCGCAGCCGTCGTCATCGAGGAGCGCGACGACTCTCGGCACGACGTAGCCAGACCTGGACCAGAAGTGGTTCTCGAGCGAGGTCCGTGCCGGGTCGTGACGCCACAGCTCGCGCAGTCGATCCAGCTCGGCCAGTCCCGTCGCCGGCGGCCCGTCGTCCTGCTCCTCGTGCACCACGATGCCCCCTCTGCTCCTCCCGTCCGAGCGTACCGACGGCCACCCCAAGAGCCGCCGGGCAACCGCCCGGTGCTAGGTCGTCGCGTACGGTGAGCACCGTCCGCCGTCCAGTGTCGCTCCGCATCCGGGAGGAACCAATGAGCTCGGTCCTGATCGACCACGAGACCATCCCGACGTCGATCGTCGGGGCCGTCGCCTACCGGGTCCGGTACCGCTCGTACGACCTCCACGGCGTGCCGACCGAGTCGACCGGGCTGGTCGTGGCGCCCGAGGCTCCCGGCCAGGACCGGCGGGTCATGACCTGGGCGCACGGCACCACTGGCATCGGCGACGCTGCCTCACCCTCCGCGCAGCCCGACCCGGCTCGTGAGCTCACCGTGTACTTCGAGCCGGGCACCGCCGCCCAGATCGACTACGGGATCCCTGGCCTGCAGCGCTGGATCGACGACGGCTGGGTCGTGGCGGCGACCGACTACCAGGGGCTCGGCACGCCCGGCACGCACCAGTACACCGTCGGCCGCACCAACGCGATCGACGCGGTGAACGCGGTGCACGCCGCCCGCGAGCTGCCCGTCGGCGCCGGCAGCCGGGTCGGCGTGGTGGGCTGGTCCCAGGGCGGCGGCGCCGCAGCGGCAGCGGTCGAGCTCGACGCCACCGACTACGGCGACCTGCAGATCATGGGCGCCGCCTGCATGTCGCCCGGCGTGCCGGCGGTCGGGCTGCGTCAGCCAGGCCTGGGCGACGCGCTCGCCAGCGGGCACGTGCCGCCGGACCCGCACGTGTTCTTCCTGCTGGCGGGTATCGCCGCGGCCTACCCCGACACGCTCTCGCTCGACGAGGTCCTCACCCCGCTCGGCCAGCGGATCCTGGAGCAGAGCGGCAACACGCAGCCCGTCCACCACTTCGGCGACACCCTGGCTCGCATGGAGCGGCACGCCGGTCCGACCACACGGATCGACCCGGCGGCCTGGCCGAAGTGGGCCGACGCCATCTCCTCGTCGGGTGCCGCCAAGCTCCGGCCGGTCGCGCCGGTGCTGGTCCTGCGTGACGCCCAGATGGACGACGGCCCGTGCCCGACGCCCTGGCAGCTGGGCTACATCCAGGCCGTCAAGGACCTGGGCGGCGACATCACCGAGAAGGTGTACCCCGACGACGACCACTTCTCGCTTCCGCAGCACTGTGTCGACGACGCCCGCTCGTGGCTGTCGGCACAGTTCGACGTGGCCGTCGGCTGACCGTCGAGGCCCACCTCAGCAGTCCCACGGGTGGCCGGCGCCGACGTAGCCCCGCTGCACCACTGAGGACCACGGCTGACGCCTAAGTTCGAGCTCGGCCACGGTGCCCTTGATGGACAGGTCGGGAAGTCCGACCAGCTGGTCGATGGCCTGGTCATCGAGCTCACGCCCGTCGCCCAACCGGGCGAACGTGAACTGCGGTCGCTCCTGGCCGGGGAACCAGCCCGCCCACACGGTGGCCTCGGTGCCCGTCGCCCGGGCCAGCCGCACCGCCAGCTGCCGCGCCCGGAGCGGGCCGCAACGATCCGCCTTGTAGGCGTCCTTGCCGCAGAGCGCCCCGCCGCCGATCGGTACTCGCGGCCCATACAGGTCGACGACCAGCTTCTTGCCCGACAGTCCGCCGTCCCCCTGGGGGCCAGGGAGCAGGAAGGCCCCGGCGCCGTTGATGGTGCACCACGACGGGTCGACCGAGTCCGGCACCTGTAGTCCCGGCACCTGCCCGAGGGCGTCCGCGACTGACGGGCCGACGATGCGGTAGAGGTCCTCGTAGCTGGCGTCGTCGGTGTGCACGACCGAGATGTTCAGGGACGCGACCTCTGCGCCGCTCGCACTGGGCCGCAGCACCACCAACACCTTGCCGTCTGGACCGACAAGGTCTGCGCGTTCCAGCTGGACCTCGCAGAGCCGGGCCCGGGCGGCACGGGCGGCGACGACCTCGAGCGGCAGGTTCCCGAGCCGGTCGTCGGGCGTGGCGTACCCGACCACGACGTCCTGGTCGCCGCTGAACCCCTGGCCGTCGGTGATCTCGTGCGTGCGTTCCTCGACGACGAGGTCGGAGGTGACGGTGACCGGCAAGGGCCATCGACCGCCGTAGCCGGCGCGCTCCACCGCCCACTCGACCTGCTCCTGCAGCCACTCGTCGCGGCGGTCATGCGCGAACCTGCCCGGCAAGAGGCCTCCGACCGCCAGGTAGCCGG
>CAJANQ010000004.1 GCA_903941145.1 uncultured Actinomycetes bacterium | reverse complement strand
AGTCACCCGGTGCAGCTCGATGCGGGCGGCCAAGAGCTGGTCGTGCAGCGGAGCAAGACCCTCGATCAGCGGCTGTGGCAGCGCCGCCCCCGCCAGCCGGGCCCACTCCAGGGAGTGGACGTCGCGCAGGCCGCCTCGACCCTCCTTCAGGTCCGGCTCCAGCTCGAACGCCACTTCGCCGGCCTTCAGGTGACGGTCGTCGACCGACCGGGCCAGCTCCTCGAGCCACTTCTTGCCACGTCGCCGCCAGTTGACCTTGGCCTTCTCGGCCAGGTCGGCGGTCACGTTGGGGTCGCCGGCCAGATGCCTGGCGGTGAGCAGGGTCGTGGCGGTCTCGAGGTCCTCTGCCGCAAGGCTGAGCGACTCCCGGATGGTGCGGACCGAGTGGCCCAGCTTCAGGTCCGTGTCCCACACCAGGTACCAGAGCGAGTCCGCCAGGGCCGAGTGCGACCCTGACTTGGGCACGACCAGCAGGACGTCGAGGTCGGACTGTGGCGCCATGTCGCGCCGACCCTGTCCGCCGACTGCCACCAGGGCGACCCCGTCGGCGGGGCCGCCGGCCTCGGTGTAGATGTCGAGGAGCCACTGGTCGATGAGGTCGGTGTAGGCCTCGCTGAACGCGCGGCCGACAAGTGACGTGTCGTCGATCAGATGGCTGCGCTGCAGAGCAGGCGGCATGTACGTACCTCGTGGCCCTTCGAAGTAGCTGGCCCGGTGTTCCGACGTGGTAGCGGGACCCCGATGCCCCTCCGGCCAGGTCGGGCCTGCCCTGGCCGGAGGAGCGCCCCGTGGGTCGGGGACCGGGTGCTACCTGAGGATCAGACGGCTTCTGCGCCGCGCTCCCCGGTGCGAATGCGGATCAGGTCGTCGATGGTCGTGACCCAGACCTTGCCGTCACCGATCTTCTCGGTGCGGGCGGAGGACACGATGGCCTCGACCGCTCCGTCCACGTCGGCGTCGTCGACGATGACCTCGACCTTGACCTTCGGGAGGAAGTCCACCTGGTACTCCGTGCCGCGGTAGGTCTCGGTGTGACCGCCCTGACGGCCGAAGCCGCGGACCTCAGTGACCGTGACACCGACGACGCCGGCGCTCTTGAGTGCTTCCTTGACGTCGTCGAGCTTGAAGGGCTTGATGACGGCGGTGACCAGTTTCATGTTGTTGTCCTTTGCTTCCGGCTTCCGCGGCGTTAGCCCCGGCCCATAGTGACTTCACCAAAGTGGTAGGCGGTCTCCCCGTGCTCGACGCTGTCGAGTCCGGTGAGCTCCTCGTCGTCCGAGACCCGGAGGCCCACGGTCGCCTTGATGGCGAGGAGAATGAGTGCGGTGACGATCGCCGAATAGATGATCGTGACACCGTTGGCAATGGCCTGCTCCAGAAGGAGCTTGAAGCCACCGCCGTAGAAGAGTCCGTCGAGGTGCTCCGCACCGAAGTGCGACGAGTCGGCGAAGAGCCCGATCATGAGCGAGCCGACCAGGCCGCCCACGAAGTGGACGCCCACCACGTCGAGTGCGTCGTCGAACCCGCCCTTGAACTTGATCCGGACTGCGTAGGAGCAGACGACACCGGCAGCGAGGCCGATCCAGATCGAGGACATCGACGACACGTAGCCGCACGCCGGGGTGACGGCGACCAGACCGGCGACGATGCCCGAGGCAGCGCCCAGGTTGGTCGGATGGCCGTCACGGACCCGCTCGACCAGCACCCAGGCAAGACCGCCGGCCGCTGCAGCGAGGAACGTGTTCATGAAGGCCTGCACGGCCTGGCCGTTGGCGCCGAGCGCCGAGCCGGCGTTGAAGCCGAACCAGCCGAACCAGAGGATCCCGGTGCCGATCATCACGAGCGGCATCGAGTGCGGGGGGCTGCCCTCCTGCGGCCAGCCCCGGCGCTTGCCCAGGATGAGCACCGCGACCAGCGCCGCAATGCCGGCGTTGACGTGGATGGCGGTGCCGCCGGCGAAGTCGAGCGACCCGCGCACCCCGAGCCAGCCGCCGTAGACCCACTTGAAGACCGGTGCGAACACCAGGAGCATCCAGACCGGGGCGAAGATGGCCCAGGCCGTGAACTTCATGCGGCCGGCGACCGCGCCGGAGATCAGTGCGGGGGTGATCACGGCGAACATGCCGAGGAACGCGATGGTCAAGAGCTGCTTGGCGCCCTCTCCCTCGAGTCCGATCCCCTTGAGGAACGCCGCTCCGAACCCGCCGAAGAAGGCGGCGTCAAAGTTGCCCCCGGCGATCGAGTACCCCACCACGACCCACAGGATCGGGATGATCAGAAGGCACCAGAAATTCATCATCAGCATGTTCAGGACGTTCCTACTGCGGTCCATGCCGCCGTAGAAGAACGCCAGTCCTGGTGTCATGAAGAGCACCATTGCCGACGAGACCAGCACCCAGGCTGCATCACCTGTATTCATATTCATTGGCCCTTTGTTCGTGAGGAGCGGCCCAGTTGCCCCTCAGTGGGTGCGAACCTAAGGAGGCAGTGTTTCTGGAGTGTTTCCGGTGGCGGGACCTTTGGTTACGTGGACGCCACCGGTTCCCCGGCCGGGCTGCCTAGGGTGTGCGGCCATGGCCGTAAGGACCGACTGCCGCCACTACTCCACCCGCACCGTCGCCACCGGCGAGGTCGTGCAGCGCTGCCGTCTCGAGATGGCGCAGCTCACCCCGTTCGAGTGCCCGGAGGACTGCCTGTTCTTCGAGAAGCGCACGCTCGGCGAGGCCGGTTGGCAACAGCCTCCGGCGCCGTGACCTCTGCCCCGTCGTCGGCCGCGTCCTGGCAGGAGTTCGTCGACGACGCGCCCGAGCTGGCCCGACTGGTCGCCGACCGCCTCGCAGCCCACGAGCACCACGTGCTCGCCACGCTCCGGGCCGACGGCTCACCACGCCTCAACGGAACCAACGTGGTGTTCGAGGGGGCCGACCTGCTGGTCGGCTGCATGCCGGGGACCCGTCGGGCCGCCGACCTGCGTCGCGACCAGCGCTGCGCGCTGCACACCTCACCGGACCTCCCGACGATGCCCCAGGGCGACGCCCGGCTGGACTGCGTGGCGGTTGAGCTCGACGAGGACCATACCCGGGCGGTGTTCCAGCGGCTGGCCGACTCGGACGGGGTGCAGCAGGACGGTGAGCCGCTCGACGGCGACCTGTTCGCGCTGCGGATCCGCTCGGT
>CAJANQ010000003.1 GCA_903941145.1 uncultured Actinomycetes bacterium | reverse complement strand
ACTACCTCCAGGAGGGCATCAACCTTCGGGCGCTGGGCCAGAAGGACCCGCTCACCGAGTGGCAGCGTGAGGGCTTCGAGATGTTCGGGCAGCTCATGTCCACCGTCGACCGCGAGTACGTCCAGTACGTGATGCATGTCCAGACGGTCGAGGAGCAGGCGGCGATGCCCGCCACCGGACTGTCCTACTCGGCGCCGGAGGACCCCTCCGAGTCCGACGGGTTCAGCAACGTCCCCGTGTCGGCCGCCGACGGCGAGGTCCCGGCCACCGCGGCCGAGGAGGTCGCCCAGCAGCCGGTCGTCAAGAGCGACATGGACAAGACGCCCCGCAACGCCCCGTGCCCGTGCGGCAGCGGCAAGAAGTACAAGCAGTGCCACGGCGCTGCCTGACCTGAGGACCCCGTGCAGGACTTCTCCCCCCGAACCGCCGCGCTCCGCGTCCGCCTCGACGAGGCGGCCGAGTACCTGCGCGTCGCCGAGCTCCGCGCCCGGCGCCCCCAGCTCGAGGCCGAGCTGGGCCGCCCCGACCTGTGGGACGACGCCGCTGCCGCCCAGGTGCTCCAGCGCGAGTTCGCCGAGCTCGAGGACGACCTGAACCTGTACGACTCGCTCGCCGGCCGCATCGAGGACGTCGAGACCCTCTCCGACCTGGCCCGCGAGGAGAAGGACGAGTCGCTCGAGCCGGAGATCGAGCGGGAGCTCGACACGCTCGCCGCGGAGTTCGGCCGCATGGAGACCCGTGCGCTGTTCACCGGCGAGTACGACGACCGTGACGCCATCGTCGAGATCAACTCGGGCGCCGGCGGCGTGGACGCCCAGGACTGGGCCGAGATGCTCCTGCGCATGTACCTGCGCTGGGCCGAGCGCCACGGGTTCGACACCGCCATCGAGGCCGCCACCGACGGCACCGAGGCCGGGATCTCGTCGGCCGAGTTCACCGTCAAGGGCCGCCTCGCCTACGGCTGGCTGCGGGCCGAGCACGGCGTCCACCGTCTGGTGCGCATCTCGCCGTTCGACAACAACGCGCGCCGTCAGACCAGCTTTGCCTCGGTCAAGGTGACGCCGTTCATCGACGACGTCGACTCCAACATCGAGATCGACGACAAGGACCTGCGTATCGACGTGTACCGGTCGTCCGGCGCCGGTGGCCAGCACGTCAACGTGACGGACTCCGCCGTCCGCATCACCCACCTGCCGACCGGCGTGGTGACGTCCTGCCAGAACGAACGGTCCCAGCACCAGAACAAGGACCGGGCGATGGCGATGCTCAAGTCCAAGCTGCTCGACCTCGAGCACCAGAAGCGCCAGGCCGAGATCGACGCCATCCGGGGCGAGACCTCGGCGGTGGACTTCGGCAGCCAGGACCGCAACTACGTCCTGCAGCCCTACCAGCAGGTCAAGGACCTGCGGTCGGGCCTCGAGCTCACCAATCCCGACGCAGTGCTCGACGGCGACCTGGACGGCCTCATGGAGGCGTTCCTGCGCTGGCAGCGGGCCGAGGGCATCACTGCCTGACCCCTGCCCGGACCCGGTCGCACAGGGGTACCCCACATGCGGCCGGGGGACGGGTAGCGTCATCGTTCTGTAACGGGCTGCTCCGGCCGGTTGCGCACACTCCCATGATCAAGCTCGACAACGTCACCAAGATCTACAAGGGCGAGCACGTCGCGCTACGTGACGCCTCGGTCGACATCGCCAAGGGCGAGTTCGTGTTCCTGGTCGGTCCGTCCGGCTCCGGGAAGTCCACGTTCCTGCGCCTCCTCAACCGAGAAGAGTCGCCAGAGCAGGGCCGCATCTACGTGGCCGGCAAGGACATCGGCGAACTCCCGGGCTACAAGGTCCCGTACCTGCGTCGGAACATCGGTTCGGTCTTCCAGGACTTCAAGCTCCTGCCCAACAAGACCGTCTACGAGAACGTGGCCTTCGCCCTCGAGGCGATCGGGCGGCCCAAGTCGGCCATCAAGGAGGCCGTGCCGCAGATCCTCGAGCTGGTCGGTCTGGCCAAGAAGGCCGGCAACATGCCCGACGAGCTCTCCGGCGGCGAGCAGCAGCGTGTCTCGATCGCCCGCGCGTTCGTCAACCGTCCGCTGATCCTCCTGGCCGACGAGCCCACCGGCAACCTCGACCCCGCCACCTCGGTCGGCATCATGAAGCTGCTGGACCGCATCAACCGGACCGGCACCACCGTGGTCATGGCCACCCACGACCGCGGCATCGTCGACACCATGCGTCGCCGCGTCATCGAGCTCGACCGCAGTCGCATCGTCCGCGACCAGGCCCGCGGCGTCTACGAGTGAGGCACTGATGGCCGTCCGTCTCGACTATGTCCTCAAGGAGACCGGGTCCAACCTCCGGCGCAACGCGACCCTGACCATCGCGGCAGTGCTCACGGTGGCCGTGTCGCTCTCGCTCGTGGCCGCCAGCTTCCTGATCGGCAAGGGCATCAACAACAGCTTCCTGGGCCTGCGGTCCGACGTGCAGCTGTTCATCTACATGAAGCCCGAGGCCACGGCCGAGCAGATCAAGTCCATCAAGAAGGACCTCGACGAGAGCCCGCAGGTCCGCAAGGTGGACTTCTACGGCAAGGACAAGACCTTCGCCGAGTTCAAGCGCCTCTTCGCCGACCAGCCCGACCTGGTGTCGACCATCAAGCCCGACGAGCTCCCGCAGAGCTTCCGGGTCCTGCCCAAGTCCACCGACGCCGACGTCGTCGCCGCGGTCGGCAAGCAGTTCAAGTCGAAGGCCGGCGTACTGCGAGTGGAGTACGCCGCGGAGTACGCGCGGCAGGTCCAGCGGTCCCTGCGCACGCTCAACACGTGGGTCCTGATCGTGGGCGGCATCCTCATCGCCGCCTCGGTGCTGCTGATCTTCAACACCATCCGGACGGCCGTGTTCGCGCGCCGTCGGGAGATCGAGGTCATGCGCCTCGTGGGCGCGTCGAACTGGTTCATCCGTCTGCCGTTCATGGTGGAGGGCCTGGTCCACGGACTCTCCGGGGCGCTCCTGGCCGCGCTCGGCGCGTGGGGCTTCGACGCCCTCTGGAAGAAGAACTTCGTGAACCAGGTGGCGTTCGAGCTGCTCAACCAGATCCGCTGGTCCTCCGGCGACCTCTGGCTGGCGATCGTGGTGATCTTCTTCGTCGGTGCGCTCACCGGCGCCGTTGGCTCCGGCATCGCCGTGAGCCGCTTCCTGAAGATCTGACCCGCGGTCCGCGGCAGACTGAGGCCATGGTCGCCGTCAACTCCACCATGCTGCCGCTGGGCACCGTCGCCCCGGACTTCTCGCTGCCCGACCCGTCGGGCGCCCTGCACTCGTTGGCCGAGGCTGACGGTGCGCCCGCCACGGTGGTCATGTTCATGTCGAACCACTGCCCGTACGTCAAGCACCTCGGTCGTGAGGTGGGGCTCCTGACGCAGCGCTGGAGGGCCAAGGGCGTGGCGGTGTTCGGCGTGATGTCCAACGACACCGACGCCTACCCCGACGACGCCCCCGACAAGATGGCCGCCGCGGCCCGGGGCTGGGGGTGGGACTTCCCGTACCTGGTCGACACCGACGACCACGCCGTCGCCAAGGCGTACCGGGCGGCCTGCACCCCGGACTTCTACGTGTTCGACGCCGCCCTCCGTCTGGCGTACCGGGGGCAGTTCGACGGTTCACGGCCCGGCAACGACGCGCCGGTGACGGGTGCCGACCTCAAGGCGGCGGTCGAGGCGGTGCTGGCCGGCGCACCGGTCGACGACGACCAGTGGCCGTCGATGGGCTGCAACATCAAGTGGCGGCCGGGCCAGGCCCCCGACTACTTCGGCTGACCGCCCGTCGTGGCCGTTCTGGGGACGGAACTGGCTGCCCAGTCGCCACGAGGAGCCAGATTTCGGAGAGCGGGAGAGCGGGGGAGCGGGGGAGCGTTGCTCAGGCGGCGGGCCAGCCGGCCTCGCCGAGCAGCGGCACGAACGCCACCGGCCCCAGGTCCTCGCTCACGGTGCGGTCGCCGTGGCGACGCACCCGGACCAGCTCCTGCGCGTGGCGCGGGCCGACCGGTGCGACCAGCCGACCCCCGTCGGCCAGCTGTGCCAGCAGGGGTGGCGGCACCTCCGGTCCGCCGGCGGTGACCACGACGGCGTCGTAGGGGGCCTCGTCCGGCCAGCCCAGGGTGCCGTCGCCCGTGTGGACCGACACGCGGTCGACGCCGAGCTCCTCGAGCATCTCGGCGGCCTGTTCCGCCAGCGCCGGGATCCGTTCGACCGTGTCGACGTGGTCGGCCAGTTGGCGCAGTACGGCAGCCTGGTAGCCGGACCCGGTCCCCACCTCGAGCACGCGGTCCGTCGGCTGCAGTTCGAGCGCCTGGGTCATGAGCGCGACGACGAGCGGCTGGGAGATCGTCTGGTCGTGGCCGATGGGGAGTGCGACGTCGTCGTAGGCCGCACCACGGTGGGCCGGGGGCACGAACTCCGAGCGTGGGACCTCGGCCATGGCGTCGAGCACGCGGTAGTCGGTCACCAGGCCCGATGCGCGGAGCTGGTCCATGAGCCGCCGCTGCAGGTGGGACGCCGGGGGACCGCCGAGTAGTGCCATGGTCAACTGTCGCGCCCGCCGCCCGACCAATGTCGGCGAGAACTGCAGGGCATGGGTCACACTGTCGGGATGAAGACGATCGGCAACATCATCTGGCTCGTGTTCGCTGGCATCTGGCTCGCCCTTGGCTACGCGGTCACCGGCCTGATCATGTGCATCACCATCATCGGGATCCCGTTCGGCATCCAGGCCTTCAAGCTGGCCGGGTTCGCCCTGTGGCCGTTCGGCAAGGAGATCGTCTCGGACAACGGGTCCGACGGGTTCCTCGAGATCGTGTTCAACATCATCTGGCTGGTGCTGTTCGGCTGGGGCATCTTCCTCGCCAGCGTGACGACGGCGCTGGTGCTGTGCATCACGATCATCGGCATCCCGTTCGCCTGGCAGTCGGTGAAGATCGGCCTCATGGGCCTCTGGCCGTTCGGTCGTCGGGTCGTCCCCGGCGTCAACAACCAGCCCTACAGCTAGGACCAGGCCGAGGGCGCCCGGGCGCCGGTTCCACCCGGCACGAAGGTGTTTGCGATGCGTACCATGTGCGTATGGCGACCTCGACGCAGCACCTCCGACCGGACGGCCTGCGGACCCAGACGGGCGTCTGGGTGTCCGCCGGTCTGATCAGCCAGGAACAGGCCCGGTACATCCTGGCCTTCGAGGCGGGTGACGGGTCCGTGACGGCGCTGCGGCCACCCACGGCCGCCCCGCTCGGAGCTGCGCCCGGGCCGGTCGGCGCTCCCGGCCGGACCGCGCTGGCGGTCGAGGTCGTTGCGTACCTGGGGGCGGCGCTCATCGTGGCCGCGGTCATGGGGATCCTGGGCCAGACCTGGGAGGACGTGCCTCTGGCCGGCCGGCTGGTCCTCATCGGTGTGCCGGCCGCTGCCGCGGCCGCGGCGGGGTGGTTCCTCCGGGCCCGGTCGGGCCCGCTGGGCCGTCTGGCCTCGGTCCTCTGGCTGCTCGCCTGCGGCGGCACTGCAGCCTTTGTCGCCCTGGTGTGCGCGGAGGGCACCGACCTGTCGCCCAGCGCGTCGACCACCGTCACGCTCGGCGTGGTGGCGCCGGTCGCGGTGCTGGCGTGGGCGTTGCAGCGACGGTCCCTGCAGATGCTGGCGATGGTCGGGACCACGACCGGGCTGGTGGCGGCGACGATGTACCAGTCCGGCATCGAGTCGGCCGCGACCATCGGGACGGTGGTGGCAGCCGTCGGACTGGCGTGGTTCGCGCAGGCCCGCGTCCCTGTCCTGGAGCCGGCGCTGGCCGGCACCGTGGCGGGGCTGGTCGCCGCCTACGCGGGGGCGCAGGCCATCTCGTCGGTCTGGCCCGTGGCGGGCACGGCGCTGGTGGTCGTCGGTGCGGTCGCGCTCATGGGGCTGAGCGTGGTCGACCGGTCCACGCTCGAGCTGCTGATGGGGGCGTTCGCGCTCTTCACCTCGTTGCCACAGCTGATGTTCGAGTGGTTCGGCGACTCCATCGGCGCGCCGCTGGCGCTGCTGGTGTGCGGAGTGGTGCTGGTGCTGGTGGCGCTCCGGGTGGCGTCGACCCGCCGCAGGTCGGAGCAGCACCGGCGACCGATGTCACCCTCTGCCGATTCGTGATTCCGCGCCGGAGGGACTGAACTACCGGGGTCTGCCGCGTCGGAGGACGCCCCCACCCCCCCCTCGAAAGCGAGACCCCGTGTTCAGTCGCCTTGGTGCATGGTGCTGTCGTCGACGCGGGCGCGTCGTCATTGCGTGGCTCGTGGTGCTGGTGGGTCTTGGTGCGCTGGCCGGGGGAGTGGGACCCAAGTTCCGGACCACGTTCGACCTGCCGAACGTCGAGAGCCGTCAGGGCTTCGACATCCTCTCGGAGGAGTTCGACGGGATGGGCGCCGGCGACAACGGCACGATCGTCTTCCGGTCCTCGAACGGGTTCTCGCCGCAGGAGAAGGCTGCAGCCTCGGAGTTCCTGGCCAAGGTCGGCGACCTCAAGAACACGACGGTCAAGGACCCGTTCGCCGAGGATGGCGCTGGGCAGGTCTCGATGCGCCCCGGGTACGAGGGCACCATCGCCATCTCGCCGATCGAGGTGGGCCGGCTCGACATCAAGGACCGCGAGAAGTGGGCCGAGGACGTCCGGTCGCTGGCCCCGAAGATGGCCGGGCTGCAGACCTACTTCGGCGGGCAGATGTTCGACAAGGTCAAGGCGCCCTCGTCGGAGCTCCTCGGTATCGCGTTCGCCATCGTGATCCTGCTGCTGGCCTTCGGCTCGGTCATGGCCATGGGCCTGCCCATCGGTGTGGCGCTGGCCGGCATCGGCGTGGGCTCGACGCTGCTGGTCCTGATCTCGAACGTCATGAAGATGCCGGACTTCGCCACGCAGATCGGCGTGATGATCGGTCTGGGCGTGGGCATCGACTACGCGCTGTTCATCGTGACCCGCTACCGGGAGCAGCTCCACGCCGGGCACACCGTCGAGGAGTCCATCGCGATCGCCATCGACACGTCGGGCCGGGCAGTGACGTTCGCCGGCCTCACCGTGGTCGTGTCGCTGCTCGGGATGCTGCTGATGGGCGTGTCGTTCGTGACCGGCCTGGGTGTCGGTTCGGCCACCATCGTGACGGTCACCATGGTGGCCTCGCTCACGCTGCTCCCGGCCCTGCTCGGGTTCGTCGGCGACCGGGTCGAGCGCACCAGGTGGGGCAGCCTGATCGCCACCGGCCTGATCGCCCTGGGCCTGTTCGGCGCCGGCCTGAAGCTGCAGCCGCTGCTGGTGGCGCTGCCGCTGGCCGTGGTGTTCCTGCTGGCCACGTTCGCGGTCGCCCCGCTGCGCAAGGAGGTCCCGCGTCGGGAGCCCAAGCCGCTCCGTGAGACCTTCGCCTACCGCTGGAGCCGTGTGGTCCAGAACCACCCGTGGTCCATTGCGCTCGGCTCCACCGTGCTGCTCCTGGTGCTGGCCGTCCCCGTGACCAGCCTGCGGCTCGGGTTCGCCGACCAGGGCAACGACCCGGTCGGCTCGACGACCCGCACCGCCTACGACCTGGTGGCCAAGGGGTTCGGCCCCGGCGTGAACGGCCCGCTGCTGCTGGTCGCCACGCTGCCGGAGGGCACCACACCGGCCGACCTGGCCGACGTGCAGCAGGATGTGCAGGCCACCAAGGGCGTGCTCTTCGTGTCGCCCCCCATCCCCAACGACCCCGCCAGCCCGACCGCAGTGCAGTGGCGCGTGATCCCGACCACCGCGCCGCAGGACGCCGCCACGACGGCGCTGGTCAAGAACCTGCGCGACAGCGTGCTGCCGGCGGCGACCAAGGGCACCGGGGTGAACGTGCTGGTGACCGGGTTCGTCGCGGTGACCGTCGACTTCTCGACGTTCCTGGGCCAGCGGCTGATCCTGTTCTTCACAGCGGTGCTGACGCTGTCGTTCATCCTGCTCATGGTCGTGTTCCGGTCGCTGTTGGTGCCGCTGAAGGCCGTCATCATGAACTTGCTGAGCATCGGCGCCGCCTACGGCCTGATGGTGGCGGTCTTCGAGTGGGGGTGGCTGAAGAACGTGTTCGGCGTGGAGCCGGCCCCCATCGAGCCGTTCCTCCCGATGATGCTGTTCGCCATCGTGTTCGGGCTGTCGATGGACTACGAGGTGTTCCTGCTGTCGCGGGTCCGTGAGGAGTGGGTGCGCACCAAGGACAGCCGCACCTCGGTGGCCGACGGCCTGGCCGCGACGGCACGGGTCATCACCGCTGCTGCGGCGATCATGTTCTTCGTGTTCGGGAGCTTCCTGCTCGAGGACAACCGCTCGATCAAGATCTTCGGCTTCGGCCTGGCCATCGCGGTGCTGCTCGACGCCACGGTCGTCCGCATGCTGCTCGTGCCCGCCACGATGGAGCTCCTGGGCGACAAGAACTGGTGGCTCCCGGCCTGGCTCGACAAGATCCTGCCGAACGTGAACGTGGAGGGCCCGTCGGACCTGATCCACGAGGAGCTCGAGGCAGAGCTCGGCGAGCTGCTTGACGAGGCGTCCGACCCGGTCTGACCAGGTCCTCGGCCGGACCGACCGGTCAGCCCTTGCGGGGTGGGCGGGGGAGCAGCACCGGCGTGGCCTTCTTGTACGCCTCGTAGTCGTCGTCGAGGCCCCAGCGCTCGTCGGCCCGCTGCTCGAGGAGCGGGATGCCGCTGACCCGGGTCAGCAGCAGCGCCACGAACACCGGCGAGACCACGAACGTGACCCACCGGGTGCCAGCCAGGTTGCCCGAGGCGACCAGGGCAACGCCGGTCCACAGGACGATCTCGCCGAAGTAGTTGGGGTGCCGGGACCATGCCCACAGGCCGGTGCGGATGAACCCGCCGTCGTTGGCCGGGTCTGCCCGGAACGCCTGCTTCTGCCGGTCGGCAGTGACCTCCATGCCGAACCCGCAGACCCACACCGCCAGTCCGACCCAGGTCACCGGGCCGAGCGGCCGGACCGCCTGCGGAGTGATGGCGGCGACCGCCGCGCACAGGGTCAGGAACACCCACAGCCCCTGGAGCGTCCACGTCATGAACAGCCGGGACGGGTCGTGCTTGATCGTGTCGAACCGGCCGTCGCTGCCGGCGGCCATGACCCGCCGGAACAGGAACGTGCCCAGCCGCAGCGCCCATACGGCGACCATCCCGGCCAGCAGGAGCGACCGTGCGTCGTACCGGCCGATGGCCACGACCGCGAACCCCGTCACCGTCAGGTACGTGAGCGTGCCGGTCAGGTCGTAGAACTTCTCGGT
>CAJANQ010000002.1 GCA_903941145.1 uncultured Actinomycetes bacterium | reverse complement strand
GCTCGTGCGGTCGTTCCTGCTGCGGGTCCGCGACCTGAGCCCGGCCGCCCGTACCCGGCTGGCGGCCGAGCTGGCCGGGTGGACCAAGCAACGGCTCGGCGTGACGCTGCCGTGGGCGGTCGACGACGAGACCTGGCTGGTGTGCGTGGCCTCGGCCTTTCAGTACCGCCAGGGCGGGCTCATGGCCGACGCCGCGCTGGGCCTGGCCCCGATCGCCGCCCCGCCCGTCCCGAAGGCCCGCTGACCGGTTCTCCACGAACTGCTGAACACCGTTTACGGATCAGGGCTACGGTGTGGTCGCGCCGGTTGGGGAACCGGTGCAGACAGTTCGGGAGATGGGGGAGCACATGGCGACGCTGACGCGGAACCTGTTCCGGGGCCACGGCGAGGGCGACTGGCGGCTCGACGTCGTCGAGGGCCACTGGCCGTCCGACGCACATGGCGAGGTCTTCGTCATCGGGCCCGACAAGCGCGAGCCCGGCGGCCACTGGTTCGGCGAGTGGGGACTGCTCCACCGCATTGCGTGCACCCCGGGCGCCGACGGCCGGGTGGCCGTGCGGTCCCGCCGGGTCCACACCCGCCTGGAGCGGCTCTCGCAGCGCATGCCCCGGCTGTTCCACAAGATGGCGTTCGCAGAGGTCTCGCCGTTCGGCGTGTCGAACCTGGCCAACACCAACGTCATGGGCATCGACGGCCGCCTGTTCCTGGGCTACGACGCCGGCCGTCCCGTCGAGGTCGACCCCGTCACGATGGACGCCGTCACGCCGGTGGGCTCCAACAAGGAGTGGATCCAGTCGTCGCCGGGCCTGCTCGAGCCCATGACGATGGTGGCTGCGCACCCGGCCCCGGCGTTCGACGAGCACGCCCTCTACTTCGTGAACTACTCGACGGTGCCCACCACGCAGCTCAGCGTGGGCCGGTGGGCGCTGAACGGCCCGGTCGAGCGGTGGAACATCACCACCGACGTCCCCTTCGACTCGATCCACGACTGCAAGGCGACCCGGAACCATCTGGTGATCAGCGACCTGCCGTTCAAGGTGGACCCCGAGGAGATGCGGACCGGCCGCCGCACCACGCCCAACCAGGACGTGACCAACCTCTGGATCGTGGCCAAGGCCGACCTGCGCACCACGCCGCCGGGCGGGACCGTGCCGGTCACCGAGGTCCAGCTCCCGTATCCGAGCGGCCACCTGTCGGTCGACGTCGACGACGCCGACGGTGTGGTGCGGGTGCACCTCGAGCACGCCCCGCTGTTCGACCTCATGATGACGATGCGCGAGGGCGACGCCGTCCACGGGTCCGACGAGACGGTCGGCCTCGAGCACGAGGGCCTGGTGTGCATCTCGCTGCAGCCCGGCGCCGTCGGCACCTACCGGATCGACGCCGCCACCGGCGAGGTCCTCGACTCCGACGTCGTGTGGGACGACCGGTTCTGGGGGCCGCTGCTGTCTACCCACGACGAGTTCTCGCCGGCCGCCCGCGAGCAGGTCGACGACATCTGGATGGCGGGCATGGGGTTCGACCCGGCGCTCGTCCCGCAGGCCTGGTGGGACCTCTACGGCGAGTCGGGCCTCCACTCGTTCGTGGCGCCCGAGGACCTGCCGGTGTCGCCCCGGCCCGGCGCGGTGGCGCACTTCGACGTGGCCAACCACAAGCTCGCGGCGGTCTGGGAGTACCCGGCGGGTGCGTTCCCGTCGCCGCCGCAGTACGTGCCGCGCCGCGGGTCGACCAACCCCGGCGACGGCTACGTGATGGTCCTGGTCCACGCGGATGACGGCAAGGAGGTCCACCTGTTCGACGCCCAGCACGTGGACGCCGGGCCGGTCGCCCGGGCCCGGCTGGACTCGTTCAACCCGCCGCTGCTCCTGCACTCGTACTGGATGCCGTCCCGCCAGGGCCCCCGGCCCAGCACGTACTCGGTGCCGCTGCGCGACGACGTGTCGGGCGCCGTCCGGGCCATGCCGGGGCTGATGAAGGACTGGATGAAGGCCGGCCGCGCCATGGCCGCCGAGGCCAAGGCCGCCCACCGAGCCAAGTAGGCCGGATCCGGCCGCCGGCGGTACGTTCGGCGGCACATGGACTTCGACCCCACCCCCGAAGAGGTCGCCCTCCGCGCCGAGGCCCGCGCCTGGCTCGAGGCCAACGCCGAGCCCTACGACGCCACCGCGCTCGAGACCACCCGCACCTACCGCGCCCACACAGAGGAGGACGACGAGGCGATGCTCGCGTCGGCCCGCGAGTGGGCCCGCACCAAGGCCGCCGCACGGTGGGCCGCCCCGAGCTGGCCCGAGGAGTACGGCGGCCGCGCACTGACCCCGCAGCTGGCCTCGGTGTTCGGCGAGGAGGAGGCCACCTTCGACGTCATCGGCCGCATGTTCATGGTCGGCACCGAGATGGTGGGGCCCACGGTGATCCAGTGGGGGACCGACGAGCAGCGCGACCGCTGGCTCGAGCCGATCCTCAACGCGGACGACGTCTGGTGCCAGCTGTTCAGCGAGCCGGGCGCCGGGTCCGACCTGGCCGGCCTGTCCACCCGCGCCGTGCGCGACGGCGACGAGTGGGTCGTCAACGGCCAGAAGGTCTGGACCTCCGCCGCCCACTACGCCAACCGGGGGATCCTTCTGGCCCGCACCGACGTCGACGTGCCCAAGCACAAGGGCATCACGGCCATCGTCGTTGACATGGGCCAGCCCGGCGTCGAGGTCCGACCCATCCGCCAGATCGACGGCGCCATCCACTTCAACGAGGTCTTCCTGACCGACGTCCGCGTGCCCGTCGCCAACACGCTCGGCCCCGAGGGCATGGGCTGGCCGGTGGCGCTCACCATGCTCGGCCACGAACGGGCCTCCATCGGTGGCGGCGGCATGTACACGTTCGAGCAGGTCGTGCAGCTGGCCCAGGAGTGCGGCCGGGTCGACGACCCCGTGATCCGCCAGCGGCTCGTCGACCTGTACGAGCACTTCGAGCTGCTGCGGTTCATCGGCTACCGGGTCAAGACCGCGCTGGCCAAGGGCGAGATGCCCGGTGGCGAGGCCTCGGTCATGAAGCTCCTGGTGTCCGAGCTCTACGAGCGGGGCGGCGACCTGATGGTCGAGATCCTGGGGGCGGGCGGCATGCTCACCCATGAGGACGCCCCGTACGGCGGCCGGTTCACCGACCTGTTCATGGGCCAGTGGGCGCCGCGGATCGGCGGCGGCACCGACCAGGTGCAGCGCAACGTCATCGGCGAGCGGGTCCTGGGACTCCCGGGCGACCTCCGGGCCGACAAGACGCTGCCCTTCAAGGACCTGCCCAAGTCGTAGTTCCGGCGGTACTGCTGCGGTCCTTGGCGGGCCCGGTTGGTACCGTCGGCGACATGTCGGCGCTCATCGACCTGGACCATGCGGCCACCACGCCGGTGCGGCCCGAGGTCGTCGCGGCCATGGAGCCCTTCGCCGAGCTCGACTACGGCAACCCGTCCGGCTCGCACCGGCTGGCCCGCGCCGCCGTCCGCGCCCTCGACGAGGCCCGCGAACGCTGCGCCGCGGTGCTGGGCTGCGCGCCCGGCGAGGTGGTCTTCACCTCGGGCGGTACCGAGTCCGACAACCAGGCCGTCGCCGGCGGGATGCCGCCCCGGTCGGGGACCCCGGTGTGCTCGGCGGCCGAGCACCACGCCGTGCTCGACGTGGTCCAGGCCCTCGATGGCTCGGTCGTGGCGGTCGACGCCGCCGGCCGCATCCGGCTGGACCTGCTGGCCACCGAGCTCGACCGGCTGGCGGCCACGGACCGCCCGCCCGCCGTGGTGTCGGTGATGCTGGCCAACAACGAGGTCGGCACGATCTCCGACCTGGTCGAGGTGCGCCACGTCGTGGACCGCCACGCACCGGGCACCCCGCTGCACACCGACGCCGTGCAGGCCGCGGCGTGGCTCGACGTGGCCGACGCAGCGGCGCACGCCGACCTGGTGTCGGTCTCTGGCCACAAGCTGGGCAGCCCCAAGGGCATCGGCGCGCTGGTCGTGCACCACGGCGCGCAGGTGCGGCCGCTGCTGCTGGGTGGCGGCCAGGAACGCGGCCGGCGCTCGGGCACCGTCAACGTGGCCGGCGCCGTAGGCCTGGCCACTGCGCTCGAGCTCACCGCCGGGTCGCTCCGCGAGAACGGCGGGCGGGTGGCCGCGCTGCGCGACCGCCTGGCCGACGGCCTCCTGGACCGGGTCGACGGCCTGGTCGAGACCGTGGTGGTCGACCGCGACCGCTCGCACGTGCTGCCCGGCACCTGCCACGTGTGCATCCCCGGCGTGGACTCCGAGACCCTCCTGCTGCTCATGGAGGGCGCCGGGGTGTGCGCGTCGGCGGGGTCGTCGTGCTCGTCGGGCGCGGCCGAGGGCTCCCACGTCGTGGCCGCGTGCGGCGTCCCGCCCGAGCTCGCTGCCGGTGCCGTGCGACTCACACTGGGGCGGACCTCCACCGACGCCGACGTCGACGCCGTGCTCGAGGCGCTCCCCGCCGCGGTCGAGCGCCTCCGGTCGCGGGCCTGATGCTGTGAAGGTCCTGGTCGCCATGTCGGGCGGGGTCGACTCGTCGGTCGCCGCCGCGCTCCTGCGCGACGAGGGCCACCAGGTCGTGGGCGCCACCATGCGCCTGTGGGGCGGCGAGTCCGACTCCGGGTGCTGCTCCGTCGCCGACGTCGAGGACGCCCGCCGCGTGGCCGCCCAGCTCGGCATCGACCACCACGTGCTCAACCTGGCCGACGAGTTCCACACCCACGTGGTGGAGCCGTACGTCGCCGACCACGTGGCCGGCCGCACGCCCAACCCCTGCATCGAGTGCAACCGCCACCTGAAGTTCGACGTGTTCCTGGAGCGCGCCGAGGTGCTGGGCTACGACGCCGTGGCCACCGGCCACCACGCCCGCCGCGTCCAGCTGGCCGACGGGACCTGGCGCATCGCCCGGGCGGTGGACTCGGCCAAGGACCAGTCGTACGTGCTGCACCCGCTCACGCCCGAGGCGCTCGGCCGCGTGCTGTTCCCGGTCGGCGCCATGACCAAGGCCGAGGTGCGCGACCGTGCCGCTGCGTTGGGCCTGCGGACCGCCGAGAAGGCCGAGAGCCAGGACGTCTGCTTCATCACGTCGACCGAGGGGCGGAGGAAGTTCCTGGCCGCCCGCACCGAGCTGCACCCCGGCCGGGTGGTCGACGTCGACGGCACCGAGCTGGGCACGGTCGCCGCCGTCGAGACGGTCACGCTCGGCCAGCGCCGTGGTGTGGGCGCGTCCGGCGGCGCGGCACGGCGGTTCGTGGTGGACGTGGACGTGCCCGGCCGCACCGTGACCGTGGGCCCGCCCGAGCGGCTCATGGTCGACCACGCAGACCTGGACCGGATGGTCTGGGCGGGCCCGAGCCAGGGAGGCACAGTGCCGGACGGCCCGGTGCTGGCCCAGTGCTCGGCGCACGGCGACCCGCGGCCGGCCCGGGTCGAGGACCTGGGCGGGGGAGCGGCGCGGGTGTGGTTCGAGGAGCCGTCTCGGCGCGTGGCCCCCGGCCAGAGCGTGGTGCTCTACGCGACGGATCCGGCGAACGGCGAGTACGTCGTCGGCGGCGGGCTCGCGACCTAGTCGCGAGCGCTAGTCGCGGGCGACGGGAAGTCCGCGGGCCTCGAGCTCGGCGAGCACGGCGCCCGGTCGGCTCGGGCACACCAGCACGGCCGCAGCCTGGACCACGTCGGCGGTGGCGCCGCGACCGACCACCGGCACCACCTCGGTGGCGGGCGAGGTGTCGAGCTGCAGGACCAGGCCGGGTGCACCGGCCGTCAGGTCGAGCGCCGTCGTGCCGACGTGGGCCGGGCCGACCCGGGTCATCTGCCTGGCGGCGAACAGGCTGGGCTGCGTGAGGGCCAGCGGGTCGACGAGGGTGACGCCGGCGGGCACCACGACCAGCCAGCGCAGCGACAGGCGGTGCAGGATGCGGGCGCCCAAGAACGCGGCGCCGGCGCCGAGCGCGACCAGCACGCCGCCCAGCACCCAGGTCCGGGCAGCCAGCAGGAGCGCGCCGGCGGCGAGCGGGACGGTCATGAGGACCCACACCACCGGGGCGGTCACCAGCACGAACGCCGGGGCCTTGAGCGTGAACCGGCGCTCGTCGCCGTAGCTGGCGGCGTCGACGTAGAAGCTGCCGACCTCGGCGGTCATGGCGCACGCCAGGACGAGCGCGGCGTTCACCAGGCCGAGCCAGCCGAGCAGGTTCGGCGCGGCCTCGACGGCGGCGACCGTGCCGGCCACGAGCGGCACGGGGGCCAGGACCCGCAGCGCGGTGAGCATCGCCGGCATGGGCCGGAGCAGCGCCGGCAGCGCCGCGACCCACACCGCCCACGCGAGCGCTGCGACGGTCACCGCGACCGGGGTCGAGCGGTCGCGGACCGCGGCGGTGAGCAGTTCGCCGACGCTGAGGGGCAGCAGGACCCAGAGCCCGCGGGCGGTCCAGAGGGGGGAGGGAGTTCGCACGGCGCACAGACTTGCGCGTCGCGGAGGCCCACCGCTAGCAACGTGTCGGTGGGGGCTTCCGTGAATCTGTCGTTCGGTCAGTCGTCCGCTGTCGGCCCGGTGCCGTTCGCCGACCCCGCCGACGCCGTGGGCGTCGCCCTCTCGGGGCTCGTCTCGCTCCCGACCGTGCCGTCTGGCCCGGCCGTCCCGGTGCCCGGCGTGCCCAACACCTCGCTGCTCGCCCAGGCCGTCGCCGACGTCGAAG
>CAJANQ010000001.1 GCA_903941145.1 uncultured Actinomycetes bacterium | reverse complement strand
CGCTCGAGCAGGACGAGGGTGGGGACCGAGACGGCGCCGATGCCGGCGCGCGGCATCGGGATGGACCCGTCGACCGGGACCAGGGGCGCCTCGATGTCCTTGGCCAGCGCGGCGAGCTTGCCGCCCGAGGCCATGACGACGACCTTGGCACCAGCCTCGACCGCACCGCCGAGCGCAGCGAGCGTCTCCTCGGTGTTGCCGGAGAACGAGATGGCGACCACGAGCGTGCCGGGACCGACGAACCCGGGGCACTCGTAGTGCTTGGAGACCATGATCGGCAGGCACGAGGTCGGGCCGGCGACCGCAGCCGTCACGTCGCCGCCGATGCCGCTCCCGCCCATGCCCATGATGAGCACGGAGGTGAGCCCGTCGGCCGACGGCAGACCGTCGACCGTCGCGGCGGCGGCCGCGGCGTCACGCACCTGCTCGGGCAGCCCGAGCGCGGCGTCGAACATTCCGAGCGTGTCGAGCATGGCGGTCACTCCGAGAAGGTCGGCGTGATGCCGCTGGACGCGGCCTTGGTGAGCAGGCGCTCGTGCTCCGCATCGTCCACCGAGACGGCCTCGTCGATCAGCATGACCGGGATGCCGTCGCGGATCGGGTACCGGCGACGCAGGCGCGGGTTGTACAGGTGCTGCTCGTCGGCGAAGTAGAGCAGCGGTCCCTTGTCCTCGGGGCAGGCGAGGATCTCGAGAAGTCGGGGGTCGAGCTGGTCGTCGGTCGTCATTGAAGTGCTCCGTGGGTGCTGCGGGACGGGTGCCCGGGGACAGTTCCTAGTCGCTGGCGGCGGGTGGGTGCGCCCCTCAGCCCGCCATGTGGGCCTGGACCTCGGCCACGCGGGCCGAGACGGCGTCGGTGTCGGCGGCCTCGAGGTTGAGCCGCAGCAGCGGCTCGGTGTTCGACGGACGCAGGTTGAACCACCAGTCGCCGCAGTCGACGGTGAGGCCGTCGGTGCGGTCGACCGTGGCGTCGGGGTAGGCCGCAGCCACCTGCTCGATGACGGCGGAGGTGTCGTCGACCCTGGTGTTGATCTCGCCCGACGCCGCATAGCGCTCGAACGGCTTGCGCAGCTCGCTGAGCGGCACGCCGGCCAGTGAGAGCTGCTCCAGCACGACCAGGGCGGCGATCAGGCCCGAGTCGGCCCGGTAGTTGTCCCGGAAGTAGTAGTGCGCCGAGTGCTCGCCCCCGAAGATGGCGCCGGTCTCGGCCATGACCTGCTTGATGAACGAGTGGCCCACCCGGGTGCGCACCGGCTCGCCGCCGTGCTCACGGACCACCTCCGGCACCGCCTTGGAGCAGATCAGGTTGTGGATCACCGCGCCGCCGCCGGCCCGGTCGAGCATGGCCGCCGCGATCATGGCCGTGGTGGTGGAGCCGGACAGGCCCACACCCTGCTCGTCGACCAGGAACACACGGTCGGCGTCGCCGTCGAACGCCAGCCCGACGTCGGCCCCGACCTCCAACACCCGGGCGCACAGGTCGACCTGGTTCTCGGGGTTGAGCGGGTCGGCCGGGTGGTTCGGGAACGTGCCGTCGAGCTCGCCGTACATGACCTCGAGGTCCATCGGCAGCGTCGAGAACACGGCCGGCACGACCAGGCCGCCCATGCCGTTCGCGGTGTCGGCGACGACCTTGAGCGGCGCGAGCGCCGAGACGTCGACGAAGGACCGCACGTGGTCGGCAAAGGCGTCGAGCAGGTCGTCGGTCGACAGCGACCCCGGCGTCCCGACGTCGGCCAGCTCGCCCTGTGTGCGCAGGAGCGCCAGCTCCTTGATGCGGCCGAGGCCCGAGTCCTCGCCGACCGGCTTGGCGCCCGCCAGGCAGAACTTGGCGCCGTTGTACTCCGCCGGGTTGTGCGAGGCCGTGAACATGACGCCGGGGGCGCCGAGGGAGCCCGATGCAAAGTAGAGGAGGTCGGTCGACCCCAGTCCCAGGTCGACCACGTCGACCCCCTGGGAGGCGGCGCCCGCAGCGAAGGCCGCGGCCAGCTCGACGCCCGTCGGGCGCATGTCGCGGGCCACGAGGACCTTGGTCACCGCGCCGTCGGAGTCCTCGAGCGCGAACCGTGCGAACCCTGCCCCGATGGCCTCGGCGAGCGTGGGGTCGAGCTGTCCGGGACACAGGCCACGGACGTCGTACGCCTTGAAGATGGCGTCGAGCGCTTCGGCGGAGGAGGAGTTCGGCATAACGGCGAACCCTACTCGTCGCCCCCGCAGCCCCTCGGCCCATCGGGAGGGACCTCCAGGACCTTCACCCCCGGTTTTCGTGACGTTCAGCCGCTCATCCGCAGCCAGACGTCACGAGAACTGGAGGGGACCGGGAGGGTCGAGGCTCAGGCGGCGGCGGGTGCCGGCAGGACGGCAAGGTCGGTCTCGTACGCGCCGTGGCGGGAACGGGACCGGATCCGGAACAGGTCCCGCAGGAGCCGCCAGGCGTCACGCACCACGTGGACCGTCGACCGCTCGGAGTTCACGACCTCGACGGGGACCTCGGTGAGGGTCAGCCGGTAGCGCTCGACCAGGTGGAACAGCTCGACGTCGAAGGCGAACCCGTTGACCTGCATCCGGGAGAACACCAGTTGGCCCACGTCGCGGCGCATGGCCTTCAGCCCGCACTGGGTGTCGCGGTAGCGGCCCAGCAGCACCAGACCGGTGAAGACGTTGATGACGCGGCCGCCGAACTCTCGCAGCCGGCCGGCCGCCACGACGGTCAGGGTGTCGGTGTGCTGGCGGCTGCCGACGACGACGTCCCAGCCCTGTTCCACGGCGTGCAGGAGCCGGGAGATCTGCTCCGGCGGGTACGACAGGTCGGCGTCGGTGAACGCCACGGTGCGACCCGACGCGGCCAGCACCCCGTCACGGACCGCAGCGCCCTTGCCGCGGTTCGGGGTGAGCTGCAGGACGGTGTCGGCACCGGCGGCCCGCGCCACGTCGGCCGTGCCGTCGTCGGACCCGTCG